>DAORNC010000001.1:0-1789 GCA_035440785.1 Rhabdaerophilum sp.
CATGGCTCCATCCTACTTGGGAGTTGGAGCCTCCGGCAAACCGGGGGCGGTTCAAAGCGCTTCGGTGGGCGCCTCCCCTTCCGGTTCGCTTCGACAACAAAAAGCGCCGTGCGGCGAGCGCGGCGGTTTTATTGTCCGCCCGGGATCAGGCTTCCTTGAATCCGTAGTCCGGGATGCCCTGCTCGTTGCCGTAATACTTGAACGGCAGAAACTTGCCCGACATCCCCAGCTTCACCCGGTCTCCCTTCGGGTTCGCCTCGCGCTCGATTTCCATGTTGAAATCGATGGCGGACATGATGCCATCCCCGAACTCCTCCTCGATGAGGAGCTTCATCGCCGGACCGTTGACCATCACGAGTTCGTAGAGCCGGTAGATCAGCGGATCGGTCGGCGGCATCGATGTCGATTGGCCGCGCATCGGCACCTCGTTGAGCATCGCCTCCTCGCCGGCGGAAAGGCCGAACAGCAAGGCAGCCTTCTTCGCCAGCGGCTTGACGAGCTTGTGTTCACCGATCAGCGCTCCGACGACGAGCACCGGCGACATACCGCCGATCTCCTCGCAGATATAGGACCAGCTCCAGCCTTTCTCGCGCTTGATGTCGAGGATCTTTTCGGTGAGGTCGGAACGCTTCATGGCGTGACTCCAGTTGGCAGTTTGGCAGGGCTCAGGCGACCTTGCGGCCGGTTTCGCCGGGCGGAACCGGCTGCGGTTGCCCTTGCGGGCGCACGACGGGCGGCTTGCGCCGGTCGTAATGGGGCGGGACCTCGGATTTGAAGGTCTTCGAGCGCGTGACCAAGAAATCAATCAGGTGGTTGCGGATCGCGTAGTAGCTCGGATGCTTGTGGATGAGGTTGCGGTCGCGATCTTTCGGCAGCGGGTTCTCGACGATCTCCGCCACCATCGCTTCCGGTCCGTTGGTCATCAGGATAATCTTATCGGCGAGGTAGATCGCCTCATCGACATCGTGCGTGATCATGAAGACCGTCTGCCCGGTGTCGAGGCAGATGCGGCGCACCTCGTCCTGAAGCGTGCCGCGCGTCAACGCGTCGAGCGCGGAGAACGGCTCGTCCATCAGCAGGATCTTCGGCTCGATCGAGAGCGCGCGGGCGATGCCGACGCGCTGCTTCATGCCACCAGAAAGCTGGGCCGGGCGCTTGCTCTCCGACCCCTTCAGACCGACCGTCTCGATGAAACGCCTCGCATGTTCCTCGATTTTTGCCTTGCCCCAGTCACGCCACTTCGAGGAGACGGCATAGGCGACATTGCCGAGCACTGTCCGCCACGGCAACAGCGCATGGCTCTGGAAGATCACAGCGCGATCCAGCGAAGGCCCCTCGATCGCCTTGCTGTCGACAATCGCGGCCCCCTCATCCGGTAGATCGAGGCCGGAAAGAATGTTGAGAACCGTCGTCTTGCCGCAGCCGGAATGGCCGATCATGCAGACGAATTCGCCTTTCGGGATGCGGAACCAGACATCCTCGAACACGGTCGTCTTGCCACCGCCCGGCGTATCGAAATGCCGGGAGATCCCCTCAATGGAGATGAATTTCTCGTCGCTCATTAGCCTACTCCGGGAATGAGACGGCGCGGCCGACGCGCGCGAGGGCTTGATCGAGCAACATGCCGACAAGGCCGATAACGAGGATCGAGGTGATCACGTTGGTGATCGACAAGTTGTTCCACTCGTTCCAGACAAAGTAGCCGATCCCGGTACCCCCCACGAGCATCTCCGCCGCGACGATGACCAGCCAGGCAATGCCGATCGAGATGCGCATGCCGGTCATGATG
>DAORNC010000001.1:1829-2132 GCA_035440785.1 Rhabdaerophilum sp.
CAGGTTGCCGACCTCCAGCGTCCGGGCGACGTTGATCCATTCCTTGCGCACCGAGGCGACGCCGAACGCGGTGTTGATCAACATCGGCCAGAGCGAGCAGATGAAGATCACAAAGATCGAGGAGATCGAGGAATCCTTGATTGTGTAGAGCGCCAGCGGCATCCAGGCGAGAGGCGAGACCGGCTTCATGATCTGGATGAACGGGTCCAGTGCCCGGCTCATCAGCGGCGACATGCCGATTACGAAGCCGAGCGGCAGCGCGACGAGGATCGCCAGCGTGTAGCCGATCAGCACGCGGCCGAT
>DAORNC010000001.1:2161-6370 GCA_035440785.1 Rhabdaerophilum sp.
TGTCGTTGGGGCCACGATCGTAGAACGGCTCCTTGAGGTGGCCCCAGATGGTCTTGAGGACGTCGATGGGGCCCGGCATCGCCGATTTGCCTTGCGTCGCTGTCTGCCCCATCAGCTTGGCGTATTCGGGGTCCATCACCTGCGTCTGTCCGGCGCCAGAAACCGCCAGATGCCAGGCGAGGCCGAAGATAAGGAGAATCGCGATCGAGACGATACCCGCGCGGAATCCAAGATTATTCTCCCGCATGGCTCAGGTCCGCCTGATCTTGAACGACGCGATATATTCCTCCGGCTTGCCTGGATCGAAGGTCTTGCCCATCACCGCGAAGGTCTTGCGCGAATCTGTCGGCGGGGTGAGGCCCACGTCCTTCATCAGCTTGGCGGCGTCGGTCGCGAGATAGACCTGCTTGGCAACGCTCGCGTAATCGACGTCACCCTTGATCTGCCCCCACCGCTTCATCTGCGTGAGAATCCAGATAGCGAAACTCTCGTAGGGGAACGGGTCGAAATCGATGCGGTCCGGCACCTTCTGCACCTTGCCCAGACCATCGGCAAACGTGCCGGTCAGCACCTGCTCGACCACCGTCACCGGCTGGTTGAGATAGTTCGCGGGTGCGATCGCCTCGGCGATCTGCTTGCGGTTCTCCTGCTTTGTCGCGAAGGCGGTGGCGTCGATGATTGCTTTGAGCAGCGCGGCGTAGGTGTTGGGCGAACCCGTCACGAACTCCTTCGAAGCGGCGAAGGCGCAGCAGGGATGCCGATCCCAGATCTGCTTCGAAAGAATATGAATAAAGCCCACCCCATCATAGACCGCGCGCTGGTTGACCGGATCGGGCGCGAGGAACCCGTCGATGTTGTCGGCACGCAGGTTCGCGACCATCTCCGGCGGCGGCACGGCGCGAATCTGCACATCGGTGTCGGGATCGATCCCGTGCTCCGCGAGGTAATAGCGCAGCAGGTAGTTATGCATCGAATAATCGAATGGCACGGCGAACTTGAAACCCTTCCAGCTCTTCGGGTCGCGCTTGTCCTTGTGCTTCATAGACAGCGTGATCGCCTGGCCGTTGATGTTCTCGACCGCCGGCATCGTGTAGGGAATCGGGTTTGAACCGGCACCTAACGTGATCGCCAGCGGCATCGGCGAGAGCATATGCGCGGCGTCGTATTCCTTGTTCAGCGTCTTATCGCGCACAACCGCCCAACCAGCGGTCTTGATGACATCGACGTTGAGCCCGTGCTTTTCGTAGAAGCCCATCGGCTTCGCCATGATGATCGGCGTTGCGCAGGTGATCGGGATAAACCCGACCTTGAGATCCTTCTTCTCGAGCGGCGCGCCCTGCGCCAGCACTTCTGTCGCAGTCGCGAGCGGGAACAGGGACGCGACGGCAGCATAGGCTGTCGAGGCGCCGACCGCCTTCAGAAAGGCGCGGCGCTCGGCGTCACGCGGGAACATCGCTCGCATCACCGCCCGTTCGATCGCGCGACCATAGCGCTTCTCATCGTTGTCGAGCGGAGCCTCGACTGCTTCGGCACGCATCGCCTGTTCGTGCTCCTCCGCCGAGCGATGCTGGCCGCAGATACAACCTTTCACGAAGCGAACCGAGCTGGAGAAAGGATTCGAGAATGCCGACATGACGCTGCTCTCCTGTCGAATGGGACGGGAGAAGCTCAGCAAGCGATATGCCATTCCCCTGCTTTCAGGGATTTCCCAATATTTGAAAGGAGATGGCTGATGGATTCTGGCACAGCTCCTGCTTCGAAATTTCGTAGAAAACGAGGAATCGTCATGGGAAAACGAAATTTCGTAGCCTGCACCTGCAGCTATCCGCCACCGTCTCTCGGCCTTGCATTCGAATGCGCGGGCGACGCGCAGATCGTCATCGACGCCGTTGACGACCTGATCGTGGATGCGAATCCGAGAGCGGCCGAGCTCCTTGGTTATTCCCGGGAAACCCTCCGTATGATGGCCGCGACGGCGCTCCATCCCGGCCAGAGGGCGGCCCTGGTCGTGTTCACGGAAGCCGTTTCGCAGAAGGGGCGCTACTGGACCCATGCGCTCTCGCCGCGTCATGCGGACGGCGCACAGCTCAAGCTCGAGTATTCGGCGATCTCCCTGCCCGGAGATCGGGCAGGCTGCCTTCTTGTTAGCCTGCAGGACATTGCCGAGCGGCAGAAGCGGTTGATCGATCGCGAGGCCGATCTCTTCATGCGCTCCGGCATTGAGGAATGGCAACGAGCGGAGCGCTTTTTCCAGGATATCGAGCGCGAGAACCGCCTGATCCTCGGCGCGGCCGGCGAAGGGATCTACGGCGTCAACGCGGAAGGGATCACCACCTTCGTCAACCCTGCGGCGGAGCGGATGCTCGGTTATACCGCTGCCGAGCTGGTGGGCCGCGACATGCACTCGGTCGTCCACCACACGCATGCGGACGGTCGGCACTATCACAGCCGCGATTGCCCGATCTATGCCGCATTCCGCGATGGAGCCATCCGGAAGATCGACACCGAGGTCTTCTGGCGGAAGGACGGTAATTCCTTTTTCGTCGAATACACCTCGACACCCATCCGCGACCGCGGAAAACTTCTCGGTGCCGTGATCGTTTTCCGCGACATCACACAAAGACGGGAATCCGAGGAAAAGCTCCGCAACGCGCTCGCCGAGGTCGACCGGCTGCGGGAGCGGCTCGAACACGAGAACGAATATCTTCAGGAGGAAATCCGAAGCGAGACGCGCTATCGCGGAATCATTGGTCGTAGCGCCGCGATGCAGAAGCTCGCCAGCCAGATTGAACTCGTCGCCCAGACGGATGCGACCGTACTCATCACCGGAGAATCCGGCACCGGCAAGAGCCTCGTCGCGCATGCCATCCACGAGGCCAGTCGCCGCGCGAACCGACCGCTCATACGCGTTAATTGCGCCGCGATTCCGCGCGAGTTGTTCGAGAGCGAGTTTTTCGGCCATGTAAAGGGCGCTTTCACCGGCGCTGTCCGCGACCGTGTCGGGCGGTTCGAACTGGCCGATGGCGCGACCATCTTCCTCGACGAGATCGGTGAAATACCGCTCGAACTGCAAGCTAAACTGCTCAGGGTCCTACAGGAGAAGCAGTTCGAGCGAATAGGTGAGGAGATAACTCGGCGGATCGACGTCCGGATCATCGCGGCAACCAACAGATCGCTCAAGCAAGACGTCAAAGTCGGCCGCTTCCGCGAGGATCTCTACTACCGGCTTGATGTCTTCCCGATCGAATGCCTGCCATTGCGGGAACGCCCCGAAGACATTCCATTGCTTGCCCGACACGCTCTCGAAGGCATCATCGCACGACTCAAGATTCCGCCATTGAAACTCTCGATGGTCGATGTCGAACGGCTCAGACAGTATTCTTGGCCGGGCAATGTGCGCGAGCTCGAGAACGCAATCGAGCGCGCGGCAATTCTGGCTTCGAACGGCCAGCTCCGGTTTGATCTCCTGCCGATTGGCGGGCCCACAGGGATGGCAATTCAGCGAAAGGACGGCAAGTTTCAGCCAATCGTCACGGAGGGCGAACGCAAGATGCGTGATCGCAGCAATATCCTCGCGGCGCTGGCCGCCACTGATGATCGCGTTTTCGGTGAGGACGGCGCAGCCGCTCTTCTGGGGTTGCGTCCGACGACGCTGATATCACGCATGAAGAAATTCGGGATCGAGCGGAAAACGGGCACCTATGGCAAAGAAGAAATGTCTGCCGGGAGCGTCACGACCCGCTGAGTAGGTGCGCAGCGTTTGCCCGGCAAACAGGTTAAAGCATCGAATTTCCGCAAATTCCCGGCAACCCGACGCGCTCACCAACCTTCGAGGACGATCTTGCCGCGGGCCGCTCCGCTTTCGATGAAGGCATGCGCTTTCTGGAGGTTGGCGGCGTTGATCGGAGAGATGACTTCACTGAGCGTCGTGCGGATCTTCCCCGCATCTACGAGGCTCGAAACCTCATTCAGGAGCTTGCCCTGCTCGTCCATGTCGGGCGTGCCGAAGATCGCGCGAGTGAACATCATCTCATGATGGATCGAAACCGCCTTGCGCTTGAACAGCATGACATCGAAATTCTTAGGGTCGTCGATGATAGCGAAGCGTCCTTGCGGCGCGATCAGCTCGGCAACCTCGGCGACATGTTTGTCGGTCTGCGTCGTCGAGAAGACGAAGGCAGGCGCACCGATGCCAAGTGCCGCGGCTTG
>DAORNC010000001.1:6500-15989 GCA_035440785.1 Rhabdaerophilum sp.
AGCCGACACCACCTGCGCCGCCGATAATAAGGATCGCCGGTGTTGCACCGGGCACCGCCTTGTCAATGTCGAGACGTTCGAAAATCGCTTCCCACGCGGTGATCGACGTCAGCGGCAGCGCTGCCGCCTCGGCCCAGTTCAGCGTCTTCGGCTTGTGGCCGACAATACGTTCATCAACGAGGTGGAATTGTGCGTTGCTGCCGGAGCGTATGACCGAACCGGCATAAAACACTTCGTCGCCGGGCTTGAACTGCCCTGCCTCCGGGCCGGTCGCGGTGACAATTCCGGCAGCGTCCCAACCAAGCACCTTCCATTCCGCGCCCTCGGGCGGCGTGCCGCGCCGGATCTTGTAGTCGACGGGATTGACCGAAACGGCCTTCACCTCAACCAGAATATCCCGCCCGGCCGGCACGGGGGTCGGCAGCTCGATGTCGACGAGCGAGCTGTCGTCAATAATCGGGGTCGGGATCTTGTAGCCAATAGCTTTCATTGGGGGTGTCTCCTGTTTGCTAGAGACACACATGGCCTGTAGCTTCCAAATATGCGATACGGAGAAAATTCGCTTATAGTATCAAAAAGGATACCATAATGGCCAAGCAACGACACTCACGATTTGACTGCGCACCCGGATGCTCCGTTGAAGCCGCGATCAGCCTGATCGACGGGAAATGGAAATGCGTCATTCTGTTTCATCTGCTTGAGGGCACAGCACGGTTCGGTGAGATCAAACGTCGAATTCCCAACGTGACGCAGCGAACGCTGACGAACCAATTGCGTGAACTGGAGAGCGATGGGCTGATTGTGCGAACGGTTTACCCCCAGGTTCCCCCCAAGGTGGAATATCAGTTGTCCGATCTCGGCCACAGCATGGCCCCGGTGCTTGGCGCGCTGAAATCATGGGGCGATTCCAACATCGATCTTTTCAGCAAAGCCCGCTCAGCCGCTTCATAGCTCCGTCGCGAGCAGGTTCTTCTCTGCAAGCCATCGGGCTTTGGCTGCTTCGAGGCCGCCCGAATTCTCGTCCATGTCTTGCGCAACCCGGCCGGCGTCGCGGTTTCCCTCAAACCTCTCATCGAACGCAGTCTGCTTCTCTTCTGGCGGGTGCTTTCGTTCTTCCTCGCAATCGCAGGCACCTTCCTTCTGGCGAGGCGCCAGCCCTTCGCCGGGGAACCAACCGGAGCTCGTCTTTTCGTATCGGCTGGTTTGCGGACGCTTCAGTTCCTGCCACAGTCGGAATGAACAGGGCGCCGAAGTTCGCGACGAGACGTTTCAGCGCCACTGTTTGATGGTTCGTAACGTGCCCCATACACCGAAGATTGTTGCGCCCATCGTTCCGGCGAGCGCGGTCGCCATCACTCCGCCACCCGTTGCCGCGAGGGACGATCCATCCGTAAACGGCGTCAGTGCGAGAACCAAGATCATCCCCCCGAGCTGCGCGGCAAAGAATGTGGCGGCAAAGGAGACGACGAGGTTCAGGATCCACCCCATGACGCCACGTCTTTCCGTCCAGGCCTCGTGGACACCGACTGCGATGGCAGCCGTGAAGCAGACGAGCGCGATCACGAGCGGGCCACCGACGCTCGACGACGGAATCGCCCCGGCCAGATGAAGGGCGAGGATGCCGGTCACGGCGCCGAGCGTGATGTATTTCATATCTTTCCTCCCAATCGCCGGCGCGGGCCTCCCGAACGGATGGCATCTTGCGGACCGGGCACCATCAGCCGGGAGTTGATCACAGGAGCCGAGATGGCTCGGTGCGACAATGCACGACTCCTACATGACAGGCGAACTTCGCCGAGCGGAGATAGAGCGCAGCTCAACTCTCCGCCTCGGGCCACATTCAGGGAATGGTCGCGAGTTTTTTCAGCGCAGCGGCCGCATCCACCAGCCCCGCTCCGAATGCTTCTTTCGGTTTGAGCTGGTTTCCATTGATGTAATCCGGCGTCAGAATGCATTTGGAAGTATGCGGAAAGTCCTTCGTCCGGGCTGTGTCGGCCAGAAGTCTTTTCATCACTGGGCCGCTCAATGGCGTCTTCGTGGCCGCGCGCCGCGCACGCTGGAGAAGCAACGCAACACCCGCCACAATCGACGAGGCCCCGGAGGTTCCGCCGAACATCGTGAACGATCCGGTTCCTTGCTGGAAGGGAGAGCTGCCCGGTCGGTCGAGGCCGAGATTGCCGGTGAGGTCGAGCGCCATCAGGCTCTGCTCGCAATAGGTGGTGCTCCGATGATCCAGCCCGTTTCGGATGGCAGCGCCCTCGACCGGCAGCACGAGATTTTCTGGATCCGTCCAGTCGATGCGGGCCTGATCCGCAGTCAGCATTTCCATATCGCTGCTCGGCCCAGCGAGGGTCAGCCCGGTACCGTAGGTGCTATAGGCCGAGCGGAAACCGAGATAGCTCATCGCGCCGACGGCAATGACCCCATTCTCCTCCCACGCGGCCTCGTCCGCGAGCGCGGCCGGACTGGTGAGCGTGCTCTCGGCTTCATTCCCCGCAGCACAGACAACGGGTACTCGCTTCGAGACCGCGAGAATGACTTCCCGCAACACGTCCCAAGCCGGTCTGTCACAAGGTTCATCTGCGGATTTCACAAGCAATGCCGGCGTCAATGCACGCGGAAACAGGATGACATCGGCCTTCGCAGCGGCGGCATAGAGAAAGGCCAATATCATCCGGTCCGGCTCGTTCTCGAACGAGGTCGTGATGGAGATGAGACGGCCGAGCGGATCGACCCCAGCATAAGGCACAAAGGGCGGGTTGCCCTGCTTGGGAGGGCTTGCGATCGCCAGGCCCGCACAAGCGGTGCCGTGTTCCGAAAACCCCTTCGCCAGGGCGCCGACCGAATGCACGGCGTTATAGGGCACGCAATCTCGATAGCGGGCGATCAACGCATCCACGTAGCGGCCCGCCGCGCCGGCCAGGCCGGGATTGGCCAGCGTTGCGAAAGGCCGGGGCAGGCCGCCGGCAAGCCCGTGCGCGGGAACAGGCTCGCCTGTTAGATCAACCGAGCGTTCCTTTTCAACGTTGGCGAGGTAGGGGTGGTCGAACTCCACACCAGTATCGATGAGCGCCAGCCTCGCCGTTTCATTCTCGCCGATCTGGCTCCACAATGCCTTGCGGTGGTTTCCCGCGGAGAGCACGCCGATGGCTTCGAGATGCCAGAAGGCGGAATAGGTTGCCGGCTCCTGAAGCGGTTTGGGTTGGTAATGAGGCATTTCGGAACTCCCTCAATTCCATTCTTCGCGCGCCGCCTGCATCAGATCAGCGCAGGCATCGATCAGGTAAGGCAGGAACTGCTCCGCAAGCCGCTTTCCGGCGACGGTGTCACTGCGATAGTGCAGACCGGCGTATTCGCGATTTTCCGCTACGCGCGCCGCCGCATCATGCAGCGCGGAGACAGCCGGATGCCCCGGAACCAGCTTCTCGAACAGCAGCGCGATCGAGTGGCTCTGGAAGGAATGATTCGACGGGAATGCGAAATGCGGCGGCACCGGAAGGAGCGGGTGAATCCGCGTATCGACCATGCTGGGGCGGTCTCGCCGGATCATGTCCTTGTATTGCAGCCCGACATACTCCGTGAGGAACAGGACAACTTGGAAGAGCGCCTCAGTCGTCTCGTAGCCACCAACTTCGTCCATATAGAGAGGACGCGTGAAGGCGGACATATCCATCGTATCCTCAAGGAGGATATCGGCCTTGCGCTGCTCGCGCTCTTTGCTCTGCTGTTTTACAAGGAGTTGCTCGATTTCAGCCTTGGTCCCCTCCGGGCCGGGCGGAAGGTTTGTTGCGAAAACCTGCCACCGGTAATGCCCCGAACCAACCTCCCCCACCGGAATACGGTGACGCTCGTCATGCAGACGCAGCAATTCGCGGTAGGGGACCAATCCAAAGGCAAGCTGACCCTGCTCATCCCCAGAACTTTTATTCTTATTCTTATTCTTATTCTTATTTTTGTTCTTGTTCTTATTTTTGTTCTTATTTTTGTTCTTGTTCTTGTTGAGCGGGACCACATTGTGGCTCTCGGCTGCTGTGGCACCTGCCACAGTCCCGGCCGCAAGCGTCATGGGCATCATGGCCGGAACCGGTTCCGGCGCCGGCATCACCAGAACCTCACCTGCGCGGATTTTCAGGTCTGCGCGATTCAGTTCCTTCAGTATCTCGCTGGTGCGGGACATCTCCACTCTCCTAGAAGCCGGCTTTTTTCAAGCCACTCAGAAAATAGCGACCGGCGGGGGTTTCCAGGCCGGGGTAGCGCGCCTCGCGCAGGGCATCGAGCGAGAATGTCGGCTCAAGCGCCATAAGCCGGTCGCGCATGTTGCCTGCATGCCGCCCTTCTCCCAGATGACCATAGCTCGCCGCCAGAAAACGCAGCGCCGAGTTGAAACTCTGACGTTCCTGCAGCGCCGCCTCACCGTGACGGATGGCCAGCCGGTGCTCTCCGCTCATGCTGGCCGTGACCAGGCAGGAAACATCGAAATAATATCGATAAGGGCTGAATGCGCCGAGACTCCGCGCCTTCAGGGCAAACTGCAGGCCCGCCCGAGGATTGCCGACGTAGGCTTGGAGAACCGCGTAAAGATCCCACCCCAGCGCGCGGGAGGGATTGATCCTCACGGCGTGATCGAGAAGCTCCTGCGCACGCACGTAGTTGCCGAAGAGGTAGGACTGGACATGCCCACTCAGCGCCAGCACGAGCGCATTGCCGGGCGCGCGCTCGAGCGCGCTGGCCATCAGCATCCGCGCTTCATCGTGCAGCGCACTCGAGTGGTCCACAAAACGCTGGCCGACCCTGAACGTCAGGAGAAAGGCCAGCCAGGCGGCCGCGAGCGCGCCGAAGGGGGACCTCAGCAAGGCGCGCAATTCCGCTTCGGCGCGATCGAGATCGCTGACTCCAAGCGCGAACATGTCCTGAATTGCGGCGTTGATGATATCGGTCTCGCTGTCACCCATCCTGGCGCGCATGGAGAACGCCTCGCGTTCCCGCCAGATACGTTCGGAAAACTCGATCACGAGCGTGTCCAACGCCTCCAAACTGTCGAGCCGCAACGAGCCTGCCGGCAGATCCAGCGTCCGCATGAGCAGGACGCGACCGGTCGCGAGATTGACCAACGCCAGCACGATATGAACCATGTCCGATGAACACGCGACCGAGCAGCGCAGGACATCGACTGCGGCAGCCGCGACCGGTGTTCCGGAGAACGCCAAAGGGCTGCCGGGACGCCTGTCGTGGAACTCGCTGAACCCCTCTTCCGCGAGGCTGACGATGATGCGGTCAAGGAGCCGCCCCGCGATATGGGCTTCCTCGATCCGGTCGACCGATGCGATCGGCGGGTCAATCCGCAGCGCATATCGACGTGCGGACGATCCGGCATCCGTCTGCGCCTCCTTGTCGACCTTCGCCTTGATGGAGACCTCCCGGTTGCGGCGCTCGATCCGAAGCCAGTCCTCGAATTCGGGATCGTCGATATCTATCCCTTCGAGAAAATCCCCCTCGCCTGTGAGAGGCTTGACCTTCGCGATGTTCAGCGTGACCACGAAATGGTCCGCTTCGATCAACTCCGATGCGAACTCACCGAAACTCTTGCGAATTTCCCGCAAAGATTGCCGCAAGCTCATTTGCGCCTGCGCCTTGGCCTTCCCGCTCCACAGGTGATCGATTAGGAAGGCGCGCGAACGGCGACCGGCCGGCGCCACTGCCAGAATGCCGAGAATGGCGCGCGCTTTTTGCGTGGAAGGGGTCAAATCCTTCCCATCGTCGGCGACGACGCGCAACGGCCCGGCGAGATAGATCTGAACGCCACGCATGGATGCCTGCCCCCAGGCGACACTGCTGCGATCATAAGAATGAAATCCGACCACGCAAGCTGCCTGATCGGCGCGCTCACCCCCGGCCTCTTGCCACGAGACGGGCGGCATCCACGACCGTAACTCATGCCCAGCCCGTTGGTCGATGCTTGTCAGCACAACATCCCCCGCCGCAGTTCTATCCGCATCGAGACTTGTGTCTCGGCTGGACCGGGCTCACTGAACCTCGCTTTCCCCAAGCTCCACCCCGGTGCGTGAGAGAAGCGTGAAATGGCCGGCTTCGGGCCAGACCGATCTCCCGAGCCATCTGTGAGTCTCAGGGATCGGTCTTGCAGCGGATAATGTTCCCGATCTCCTCGGCGCCTCCTTTGCAGAAGCGCGGTTGCGAAACGACGAACGCGCCGGTTGAGTAACGCGAGATCGCCTGGGCTTCGACCAACTTCGCTCGGGCGACGGCTTCGCTGTCGAATTTCAACGCCGGGTGATAGAAGGGCTCGCGCTGCACGAGAACCCCGTTCGGAAAGCCCCTCTCGACGGCCCGCTTGATCTCCGCGCGCGCACCTGCCTCGTTCCGGTCGCTGCCGTAAACGATCAACCATTTTTCGGCCGTTGCTGCGACGCCGGGCTGGAGGGACTGCTGGATGCGCTCGATCGACCGGGTTACGGAGGCATTGATGGCCCTTGTGTCATCAAGAGCCTTGTTCGCGGTCTTTTCCACATCACCGAGGCTATTCAGCAAGCCATCGAGCCGGGCGCGCGCGACCGTTGTCGGCGGCGTTCCGGCGCCGATCGTGACGCCGCCGATGATGCCGCCGCCCCCTCCCGGGGTGGTTCCCAGCATCGGACGGATATCGGCAATCTCTTTCTTCAGATTTTCGAATTGCTTTAGGACGGATTCGATTGTCGCCACTGTTTTCTCATTATTGAGATTAACGGTCTGAAGCTCCGTCTGGCTGTCCTTGGCAGCCTTTCTGGCGGCACCGTTGGTGAAATAGTCGGGGTCGAGCCCGCGATCAGTGAAGAACTTCTTGAAGTTTTCATGGTCGGTCACGAACCAGCCGAGCAGCCCGACAATCGTCAGTTGCTTGGCGATATCGAAGAGATTCTTGATCGTATCCGTGCGTTCCTTGGTGAACATTTCGGAAACCCTCTCCTTGGAGAAAAATGGGCAATCGAAGATCCATCATGGGCGCTAGAGCGCGCCAGCGATGTCGATGCCGCCCGTTTTCTTCAACCCAAAGCCGAGGGCGTGACTGTCCGGGTCGCGTTTGACAACCGTCACATATTCCCGGAAATCCGGATATCTCATCCGCAGAACCGCCAACGCCTGATCAAGCGTTTCCACGCTGTCCGCGCCAAGTTTCGGCGGCAGTTTCGGTTCGTCCTTCTTTCCCGCCTTGTCGTAAACGAGCCCCCCGGTCGTGAAGGCCATGGTGAACCGGCGATCAGGGCCCGCCGCCTGCGCGAATAGCTCGAGTGTCGGCGGATCGGGGTTCTGATCCTTGCCGTTGGCGCAGAAGACGTAGACATCCGCCTGGACGCGCTCGACGAATTCCCGCTGGACATTGGCGATCGAGCCATGATGCGGAACCTTCACGACATCGAAGCGATGCTTCCCCTGCCGATCCGGGTAGGCCTTGTCGAGCGCTGGCAGAATGTTCTTGCTCAACTGGTCGCCCGTCAACAGTACCGACCGGCCAAAGCACTCGACCACCATCACGATCGACGACAGATTGGGCACGGCGCGGTCAACCGGGAAGCGGCCCTCCAAGGCCGAGGTCTGAACCTCCGTCTTCACTTTGGCCATCTCCTTGCGCCAATCCTTGGCGAGGTTTTCGAGAGCTTTCCTGTCCGGATTGAGAACCGTGATCTTCGCCGGAGCGAAGCGCTTGTCCCAGATGTGGAGGCCAGCAATGAGGCCGCCTGGTGCGCCGGCGTTGATCGTCGCCCCGTGCTTCGGCGCGTTGACCGTTACACGCTCGCCCTGCGCCACGCCCTGCACGACGGTTACCGGCTGATCGCTGACCGCGTCGACGATATCGATGCCTTTCAGCATGGCCGAGAACGAATTGAACCAGAGCTGCCGTGCCTCGATCGCATCTCCACCCGGGGCACATTTTTCCTGATTGGCAAGGCAATCGTAGAGACGGTCGATCCCGGCGATGTGGTCGTCGTCGATATGCGTGCACACCACCAGGTCGAGAACGACATTCGGGTCGTTCGCTCTCGCGCCAAGTCGCCCCTCTGCTTCGAGGTTCTCCCGCACCTCGCGCAGCCAGGGAATGACCCGGTCCTTGTAAGGATTGAAGGTCTCGCGCTTCGGGTTTCTAGCACTGCTCGGCCCCCCATCGACCAGCAGTATCACCGGAATGTCCCCGTTCTCCCGATAATACCGTACCAGAAGGGCATCGCCGTGCCCGGCATCGATCGCTTCGACAATGAGGGTCTCGTTTTCAAGGCTGATCATGGCTGTTCCCCGTTGCCTTTCAGACTGCTTGGAGGGCGCGCAGCGAATCGACGAGTCCCGCGCCCTGAAAATAATGTTCGCGGCCGAGGTCCGTCGCCGTCCTCATCAGGATGGACTTGATGCGCTCCGGCTCGCCTATCAGCTCCGAATGGCGCGCCATCATAAGCGCGCAGACGCCGGAAACATGCGGCGCGGCCATCGATGTCCCGTCGAGCACCAGCATCTGCTGACGGGGGACGGTCGAGCGTATTTTCTCGCCCGGCGCGACGAGATCGGGCTTGCGCCTTCCATCTCCGGTTGGGCCCCGGCTGGAGAAATAGCTGACCCCGTAGGTGTGCGGCTCGCTGCGGTGCGTCGCTCCGACGGTGATAACCTGCTCGGCATTGCCGGGATCGGCGATGCTCATGCCGCGATAGCCGATGCCAAGGCTCGCCTTGACGTAGCGCTCGTCGAAACCGAAATTGCCCGCCGCCGCCACGACCACCGTTCCCGCCCATACCATGCGGTTGGCGGCATCGCAGATCGGCGTTCCACCGCAGGCATGGGCGTCAACGATATGGCGGATCGCCAGCGACAGGTTGACGCCATGAATGCCCGGACGTTCTGGATCGCGGTTGACCCAGGAAATATAGTCGAGCGCTGCCAGGACAGTGAACTCGTCACCGCCGCCATCGGTCTCGTCGTCGGAAAACACCCTGAGATCGTATAGCTGGATGTCGGGACAGATGCCGAAAAACGGCTGATCATCGCCCGGCAACCCGACAGGGAGATCGGCGGCGAGGATACCTGCAACATGGGTTCCGTGCGGATCGACGGGGCAGGATGTCTGGGCGTAGGGATCGATACGGATGAGCGGCTCGATCAGGCTCCAGTCGATCTCGCGACCGGAAATGTTGTGGCGACGGATCGCGTCGACGCTCTTGCCGAGAAAGGCCTCGCGCAGTTTCTTGTCCGCCGGAACATTCAGTTGCGCCCACGGCACACGGTCTATGAGCTGTTCCGTTTCGAGTTCGCCATTGATGATCTTGCGCAGGACGGTGAAATCGAGCGCTGCGCCGACCCGTGAACGGAGGAAAGCCGATTGTTTGGGCTCTTTCTTCGGTGAACCCGGATCCCGGTTGTAGGCAACCAGCCAGTTGCCCTCCCTTCTCACCAGGCGATTTCCGTCTGCCGAAATCCAGCATTCGAACGGATTGCCGCTCGCATCGCGCTCCT
>DAORNC010000001.1:15999-28155 GCA_035440785.1 Rhabdaerophilum sp.
AGGTCACGCTTGTGAGTGATTCCATCCTGCAGCGGCGGGAACGGACCATCGGGCGTCTTCATCTGCTGACCGTCCCAATCGCTCAGGAGGTTCCCGTCCTCGTCGATCAGAGGTATGCCCTTTTCGGTCTTGTTGCAGAAAGCCGGGTGCAGTGCGTCGATGCCGGTATCCACGATCGCCCAGACGAGATGGCGCGTCGAGATCGAGAAGAGGCGCATCGACGCATCGGCCTTGACCGTGTTGCGCGACAGAACCGGGGCAGGCCGGGTGTCTCCGCCGGCAGGCTTCAACATACCAGCTACATTCTGCCGCGATGCGCGCCGGTTGCGCTGGATCGCCCAGATCGCCGTGTCGGAATTGATCGTCGCGCGATTCTGTTCGAAGACATCGTCCGAGCGGTCCGCGATTGAGCGCTGGCGGGCCTCCATGCCCTCGATCAGCTCGGCATAGGAATCCCACAGCGGCTGAAGGTCGCTCAGCGTCGGTCCGTCGGGATTGCCCTCCGCCCGTTGCCGGTAGTAGTCATCCGGGTCTTCGGCGGAAAGATCGCCGTTTCCGGATGCGGATGCCGCGACATAGGGCGCCAAGGCGGCGACGATAAGGTCCAGTTCCTTGCGCGGAGGCCGCTTCCTGGCTTTGCGCTGGAAGTTGAGCAGATATTTTGCCAAGCCCGCGAGCGCGACAAAGCGGTAGAACTCGGTGTTGTTTTGCCGCATGAGCGCCTGCCGGATCGGCGCCTTCGCCTGCTTCAGCGTTTCGAGAGCCTCACCGAGATCTTCGAGATCGGTCAATTCCGACGGCAGGCTTCGCCACCAATCCGTCAAGGGAAGAAGATCGTAGATCAGATGGTCGAACGTCACGTCGATGACGACGTGGCGCGATGTCGCGGCCATGCGGAATTTCTTTTGCGCCTCGAGCAACGCCGCTTCGTAGCCAAGTGCGGTATCATCTTTACCGGCCTTGCCCTTCCGTTGAGCGGCAAGACTCTCCGCAATCTTCATCGACAGCTCGGTCGCCCTGCCAATGGGGATGCCGTCTGACGTCCGGCGCCGCTTGGGCGTCAGGATCAGGGAGATTTTCTCCGTGCCCTCCCCGCGTGCCGCCAGTACGAGAAACCGTTCCCAGACATCCGGACGGATCGGACTATCCTGAAGGAAGCGGTGCATGCCGAAAGTGTTGAAGACGATGGCATGGATTTGGTCGTTCGTCAGAAGCGGTTCCTGTCTTGATCCATTCGCCATCAGAAGACCTCCCTGCGCTGCCTGTAAGAGACGACGATCGACGCCGCTGCGGCGTCATACCGTCACAACGAGATCCACGATCGCCCGGCTCGCGAAAGCGCCGCTGTAGACGGGCTGTTCGAATTCCTCGAACGTGGTGGCATTGGCGCCGGCCGCCCTGCGTCGGCCCCGGACCGAGATTTCATAGAGCTTGTCGGTCTTCACTTTCCGGCCGCCGTAATTCGGAATCCGACCCGGCACGGCGATCAGAGTCTCATAGACCCGGCGCAACAGGCTGCGACCATCCGTCACACCGACCACCGCCCGTTGCGGATCGGCCGGATCGAACGGCTTCTCCTTGAAAAGCACCTCGATCGGCCCGACGGCTCGCACAGGCCGGACGGTCACGGATACCCAGGCCTCGTCCTCCCTCGGGGGATCGAGGGCTGGCTCCGTGTCGGATTGCGCGCGAAATCCGAACGAACGAAACAGCGTGTTTATGCCCGAAGTTCCTCCGGCCATGACCAGCGCCGACAGAAACGCCGAATAGTTCGACGACACGAACGCGAGCGTCTGCTCCCCCTGAACCGCCGGCCCAAGACCCGACACGGCAAGGATGCGCGCGAAAGCGTCATAATTGAACAGCCGCACGATCGACCAGCCGACAAGAACCATGACAATGGTTTTCACGGCCCGGGCGTTGAACAGCAGGCGATAAAGCCGCCACTGGAAAATCGTCGTCATCGCGCTTTCCATCAACGTGACGACAAGCAGAAGAACAAAAAGCTCCTTGAGCAACTTGTCCGGCTCCGGGAACCCCTGTTTCTGGATGGTCTCCGCCCAGGCGGCCGGGCTTGCCAAGAGAACTGCCAGCAGCAGGCCTGCTCCGATCCAGGATCGATACCGGCGATGGATCTGCGACAACATCTTTCTCTCCCGACTTGTTTCGCCAACTGTTGATGATCTTCACCCTCAAGTCGGGATCGCGCGCGGCGGATGCCCGTCCGGAATATCGGGGACGCCTCCCTGTCCCGGTCCGAAATGGCGCCGAAGCCGCGAGCAGGCGTGGGCATAGCCTGCCTTGAGCAGGAGATTGATCGTGGCATCGTCCATCGCGCTCAGGCGGGTCGGCACCTGTTGGGCCGCTCGATATTCCGCCTCGCTGAGCATTGGCGGGCGATCGTCCGGGTTATCCTGGCCCGTGGTGAGGCTCCACATCGCGCCCTTGCGCGCGCCCGTCAGATAGGCATGGGCGAGAATGCGGTTCCGAAGAGCCTCCGCCTGCGCCATGACGAGATCGATGACCCGTATCGGCTGGTAGACGAGATCCGTCGGCGGATCTTCCTGCACCTCGAACGGTCGGCCAGCATTGCTGATGAAGAGCGTGCGGCACCGTTTCCAGATCGTCTCCGTACCCATGTTGTCGTAGACGCCGCCGTCCGTGAGAAGCCATTCCTCCAGCATCTTGCCGATGGCATTCCCGCCTTCGGTGCCCGCCTCGATGCGCCCGCCGGCCATCGACAGGAGCGCTGGCGATAGAAAAGGCGGAAACGCCGCGGAAGCGGCGACCGCCGCGCTCAGCTTCACCCGGAGCCCCTTGACCACACCCACCGAATAATCGGCGACCATGTCATGCCGGAATCGCACGTTTCGACCCGTCATAAGACTGGTCGCGTTGATGATGAAGAGCGGCGCATTCGGCGGTTTGGGCAATTGGTCGAGATGGAGCCCCCCGCAGAAGTTCTCGTCGTAGCTTTCGGCGGCCTGCTTCGCCGGCGACGTGAACGGATTGAAGCGACTCAAGCCCGCCCCGATATCGACGGTGCTGCGTACCTGGCGCAACAGAGGTTTGAGAAACTTCTGATCAAGATTGCCGGCCCGATTTCCAGCGCCCCATTGCAGGGCCGGCCAGGCCACAGCCAACGCCCCCGCCGTGATGGAACCGCCGGACACGCTGGAAATCCGGGAAAGGCCTTTCAGCAGCCCCAGTTCGTTGAAGCGATAGAACGCGCCGGCATGAAAGACGGCCGCGCGATAGCCGCCTCCGGAAACCCCGATACCAGAGATATCTTCTACAGGGTGGTCCTGATCGAAATCCAATATGGAACCGGCTGGCATGGCATAACTCCTGGAAATTGCTGTCGTCCGACCCACCGCTCGCGCGCCTGGGCTTTTCGCCTTGCCGAGACGCTCACTGAAGTCGCGCGGCCTGCACGTGCATCCAGTCGAAGTTGCGCGCCCGTCCGAGGCTGATCCAGCCTTCGGCCTCCCAGCATTCCCAGAAGGGAATGGCGTCGGGTTGCGCGAGGCGCGCCTTGTCCCGCCCCCAGTTCAACTGGTTGCGCTCAGGGTCGAAATCGATCGCGATTCCCCAGGAGTGCATGCTGTAGCTGTTGCCGTTGCGCATCTTGCGAACGTTCAGCGCCCCGCCGAAGAGATCGAGCCCAAGCGCCTTGCGCGCTTGCTCATCATAGAGTGCGGCAATGCGCGCGAAGACTCGCCCGGCGCTGGCATGAACCTTCTCGTGAACCGAGAACTTGCGGATGACAGTCTTCCGATCCCAAGCGAGGCGCATGGGAAACGGCAGCTCCAGCGGCTTCTGATGCAGGCCGACGCCGCCGTAGAACGCCATGCACTCCGACTGGAGCGGCCAGGGGCCCGCAGCACCGCTCGGCGCAGGTGCCGGCTGCACCTGATCCACCGTTTCGGGCACGCCGTCGGGGAAGAGCGCCGCGCGGGTGATCGGCCCGACCTTGCCGTCGGCGGACAATCCGCTCGAGATTTGGAAGGCCTTGATCGCCGCGAGGGTCCCGGGGCCACTCCGACCATCGAGCGTTCCGGCATAGAAACCCAGTGTCTTGAGTCGGGTCTGGATATCGAGTGTCTTGATCGTCATGGTCGCCCCCTCTCGTTTCTTCGAGCGGGCGCCACCGCGGCGTCGCGCTCGGCGTAAAGGAAAGAGCCCACTGGAAACCGGAGCGTTCCAGTGGGCAGTCCGCCGACGATGCTAGGGACTGCTTGCCGGCTCGAAACACCCGGAAAGCTAAGCGGCCTAGCGTGAGACGAGCGTGAAAGGCCAAGCCGCCCGCGCCGGATCGCGTCGTGCCGATCCGCACCTCACGGAAGTTTCACGCTGGTCGCGAAGGCTCTGGCGTCACTCGGCGACGCATTTCGGAGCTCCATCATGGCGATCAAGTTCACCATCCAGAGACAGGACCGGACATTCAGTGCCCAGGCTGATGGCGGCAGCTCGTTTTTCATCGGCCTGCAGACCCGATATTTCGACAAGAGCGCCCAGCAATGGTTCGAGGGGCTTTACAATGTCCCGAACAAGAAGCTGCCGCCCTTGCGCTACCAACCCGAAGATATCCGGGAGACCGAAGGCTTCTGGGCCGATCTTGTCTGGCCGACCGCGCAATGCGAGGGCGGGAATTATCTCACCCTCAACACCTACGACCGTGCGCGCTTCACCTGGGGGTTCGGCCAATTCGCGGCCCATGTTCCGGACGGCGATTTCGTCCGATTCTTCCGCGATGTCATCTCGAAACCGGCGGCGTCGAGCTATTTCCCCGATCTCGCCCTGCACAATGGGCGCATCGCGAAGGAAACGAACGGAACCCCGCGCCTTCTCGAAACGGCCGAGACAACCGGACCGCTACTCGACTATCTCAACCCTTCGACGACGGCGGTGGAAGATCCGGAGGTGATCGCCGCCGCCCGGCTGATCCACTGGACCACCACCGATCCAGACATGCGGCGGCTGCAGGCGCGCCACATGACGGAGACTTTCAGGCGCCTGATGCGCGAGGCGGACAAGCGGTTGGACCTCGACGGTCGCAGCGCGGACATCTGCTGTGTCATCTGCGATATCCGGCATCAGGGCCGGGCGCGCTACACATCCATGCAAAGCGCCCTCGCTTCGGCCAACCCGCTTTCGTCCCTGCTGAAACTCGGGGAGATTTCCTACCCCGACCGAATCCGGGTGCTGAAGAAATCGCTCGAAGCGAAGCAGGATCTGTTTCGCGGACATGTCTGGAACCGAGCTTCGGGCCGCTTCGTCACCGCCTGAACCGGCCCCGCCCGCTCGCATCCCCGGCCTGCCCGACCAATCTTCGGGCATCAGCCTTTCGGATGAGATTTCTGCGGTCGACACCCTGAATCCGGCTCCCGTTAACCGGCAAATTGCACAACCGTAAAGTGTTGTTCACCATGCCACGTTGGCAGAGGGAACCTTTTTGGTCAGTTAAACCATTAGAAAGAACTTACCGATGATTTTCCGAAGTCCGGCCAGAACAGGACCGGTAGGTGGAGAATCCGCAATGAAACAAGCAATGAAGGGTCTTGTCGCCCTCATGGCCGCCGCCGGCGCGGGAAGTGCGCAGGCTGCGACCGCAACCGGATCGATGAACGTCCAGATTACGATCCAGGCCTCGTGCGAGGTCGTCTCGGCATCCGATCTAAACTTCGGCAGCACGGCTGCGATCGCCTCCGCGATCGACCAGACGAGCACCATCACGGTGAAGTGCTCGAGCACCACACCCTATAATGTCGGCATCGGCCTCGGTGCGGGCGGTGGCTCAACCTCGGCGCGCCGGCTCGTCAACGGAGGCAACTTCGTGACCTACGCGCTCTATCGCGATTCGGGCCGTACGCAACTCTGGGGCGATACGGTGGGCAGCGACACCGCTTCGGGCACCGGCTCGGGCGCCAACCAGGCGCTGACGGTCTACGGCCGCGTGGGCGCGCAGACCGTGCCGCCGCCGGGAACCTATACCGACGTCGTCACCGTCACCGTCACCTACTGAAGCGGGGTACCGGCATGAAGCCTGCGAAACATATTCTTGGGGGCCTCGCACTCGCCGCCCTCGCCGGATTTGCCACGCCGACGGCTCATGCCAATTCCCTTCAGGCCTCGCCGGTCCTGATCGAGCTCAACGGACGTTCGCCGAGTTCCGCGGTGAACGTCCGCAATACCGGCCGAACGCCCTTCGAGGTTCAGACACGGGTTTTCCGCTGGATTCAGGAGGGCGGGAACGAACGCTTCGAGGAAACCGAGGCGGTCGTTACCTCCCCGCCGATCACCACGCTCGATCCGGGCGCAACCTACTCGGTCCGCGTCCTCCGGGTCGACAAGAATCAGCCCGCGAAGGAAGAAGCCTATCGCGTGCTCGTGGACCAGTTGCCGGACGAGAGCCGGCTGCGCTCCGGCACTGTCGCGCTTGTCATGCGACACTCGATCCCGGTTTTCGTGACGCCCGAGAACGCAGGCGGGCCACAGGTCCGCTGGTCGCTCGGCACGGAGGGCGGGCGTCTGGTGCTGCAGGCGACCAACACTGGCGGTCGCCGGCTCCGGCTGTCGCAGGTCAGTGTTTCTCTTGCTGGGGGAAAGAAGGTTCCGTTCGGCAACGGTCTGCTCGGCTATGTCCACGCCGGCAGCACGATGCGTTGGGTGGCGCCTGCCTCGGCGGGCAAGGTCGGCAGTGTCGCATCCGGGGGAACCGTAAATGTGACGACCGACCTCGGAACGATCAATGTCAAGGCAGCGGGCCGATAAGGGGAAAACCACACGCCTGAAAAACTGGCTCAGAACGCTCACGCTGGTCGCCGCCGGCGCGATTCTGCACGCCTGTCTTCCTGCCTCAATCGCTGTCGCGGCGCCGGCCTTACAAGGCCAGACGCTCCATCTCGAAGTTTTCATCGACGAACAATCGACCAACCTGATCGGCAAGCTCACGCGCACGCGCGACGGCCGGTTCTCCGCAACGCGCGGCGAACTCAAGGAGCTTGGGATCGCAGCGCCCGGCAAGGGCGACGATGCCGAGATGATCTTTCTCGATGCGCTGCCCGGCCTCGGCATGCGTTACGCGGAGACGGAGCAGAAGCTGTTCCTGACTCTAGCGGACGGCCAGCGCCTCGCCCGTGAGTATTCCGCCGGAGCGGGCGAACTGAAACTGCGGCCGAACGTCACGATTTCGGACGAGTTTGGTCATGTCCTCAACTACAATGTCTACGGGACAACCGCGCGTGGCTACAACCGCAACGGCACGACCTATTCGACCGGCACCGCCACACTCGAAAGCCGGGCATTCGGGCCGCTCGGCGTGCTTCAGAATTCCGCGATCGCCGGCACCAGCCTGACGAAACAGGGGATACTCCGCCTGGATTCCTCCTTCGTCTTCGCCCATCGCGATTCGATGATCGTCGGCACGCTAGGCGACGCGGTCTCCGGTGGCCTGACTTGGACCCGGCCGATCCGTCACGGCGGCGGGCAGATCTCGCGGCAGTTCTCGCTTCGTCCAGACCTCGTTACCGCGCCGATGCCGACCGTTTCCGGCAGCGCGGCGGTTCCCTCGACCGTTGATGTCTATGTCGACAACATCCGCATCGCGAGCCAACAGGTTTCCTCCGGCCCGTTCCGGATCTCGGATCTACCGGTCGGTAACGAGAACGGCATGGCGCGGGTGGTGGTTCGCGACGTCACGGGCAAAGAAACGGTGACAGTGATGCCGTTCTTCACCTCCGCCAAGCTTCTGGCGCCAAGCCTGTTCGATTTCTCGATCGATGCCGGCTATCCACGCCACAACTACGCGATCGATTCTTTCAACTACTCGAAGCGGATGTTCGGCATGGCGAGCACACGCTACGGCCTCACGGACTGGCTGACCATCGAATCGCACGGCGAGATCACCAAGGGCCTGATCAATGGCGGCGGCGGTGCGACGATCGGACTCGGGCGGTTCGGGCAGCTTTCAGTCGCGGGTGCGGCGAGCTGGCACCAGCAAAACCTCGGAACGATGGTCCATGCGAGCTGGCAGAAATCCTTCCCCTCGCTCTTCCTCGGCCTGAGCACACAGCGGACGTTCGGCCGATACGAGGACGTTGCCTCAGTCACGGCGCTCACCAATCCCGTGAAGCAATCGACCAACCTCGTCGATTCCGGGTTCTACCTCCTTCGGCGCTCGCCGCGCGTGCCGAGGGCGGTAGACCGCGTCTCGGTTGGGATCCCCCTGCCAAAGTGGGACGCTTCGCTTGCGGCGAGTTTCGTCAATCTCGAGCGTGAAGGCAACGACCGGTCGCGCCTGGCGAGCCTGACCTATTCACAGACATTCGCCAAGAAATACAACCTGTTCGTCAACGGCTACATCGACCTTCTCGATCGGAAAACGGCCGGCGTGTTCGCGGGCCTGTCTTTCCAGCTCGGCGACGATCTGACGGTCACGACCGCCGGCAGCGCGACGCGCAGCACCTGGCATGCCGGGGCCGAACTCGCCAAGCGGCCGGGCACCGGAGAACATGCCTACGGCTGGCGCGTGTTCGATACGGAAGGGTCGAGCCCGCTCCGCGGCGCCTCGGGCACCTATATCAATCCCTGGTCGCGGATCGATGCCGGTGTTCGGCAGGACCGGAACGCCGTCGGTGGCTACGGCGAGATCGACGGGGCTGTCGTCACCACCCGTGCCGGCATCTTCGCGACGCGTGACCGACGCTTTCGCCATTGTCGATACCGGCGCGCCGGATGTGAAGGTGCTGCACGAGAACCGCGTCATCGGAACATCCGGACGCAGCGGCAAGGTTATCGTCCCGAACCTGCAATCGTTCCAGCGCTCCAAGATCGCCATCGCGCCGGAAAGCCTGCCGGGAGACCGAATTGCAACTCTCACCGAAACCGAGGTTATCCCGGGCTTTCGCGGGGCAGCGATCGTTTCAACCGGCAACATGACGACGGAGGATACAGCGCGGATCGAAATCCGGGGGCCGGATGGACAGCCCTTCCCTGTCGGTACGCGTATCCTGCATCAGCAGAAGGGCAAGAGCTACACCATCGGCTATGGCGGCATTGCCTATCTGGCCGGCATCGACGATACCAACACCCTCTCGGTGGCAACCGGGGGTGCGTCCTGCGTGCTGACGTTCACACGGGCGGAGAGCCTTGCCACAAAAGGCAAGCTCGGCCCCCTCGCCTGCAAGATGGAGTGAGAATGAGGCTGACGGCTCTTTTCACGGCAATGCTCCTCTGGAGCCTGTCATCACTGTCGGCCGGGGCGCAGACATGCACCGTCACCGCGACGGGGCTCACCTTCAACCCGGTCGACGTCCTGCTCGGTTCCTCGGTCGATACGACCGGGACGGTCTCCGTTCAATGCACCGGCACCAAAAACACGACCGTGCGTGTCTGCCTCAATATCGGCTATCCGAACGGCGCCAGCCCCGGCGGCAACCGGATCGCGGTCAGCGGTAGCGACCAGCTCTCCTTCCAGCTCTATACGGATGCAGCACGGAGCACGGTCTGGGGAAGCTATCTGGCGGGTGGTCCTGCAGGCGTTTCTCTTGACGTGAGCATCCGCGGTTCAGGATCCAGCGCAACCGTGAACCAGACGGTTTATGGCCGTGTCTTCGGTAGCCAGAGCACGGTCGGGTTCGGCACTTTCTCCGCACTATTCACCGGGATGAATGCGCATTTCGCTGCGCAATACGCGGTGGGTGCGGATTGCACGTCGATGACGGGTGGTTCGAACCAGTTCCCCTTCACCGTCACGGCGGTCGTGCCGGCCAAGTGCACGGTTTCTAACGCCACGCTCGATTTCGGAGCACAGTCCGTGCTCTCGTCGAACATTGATGCCTCGACCAACCTGTCGGTATCCTGTTCGCGCAGCCTTCCCTATTCAGTGGCGCTGGACGGCGGCCTGACCGGAGCGACCGATCCGACCCAGCGCGCGATGACGAAGGTCAGTGAGCGGGTTTATTACGGCCTCTACCGCGATTCCACCCGGACACAGGGCTGGGGCGCGACAACCAACGTCAACACCCTTTCGGGGACCGGCACGGGGTTGGCACAATCGGTGCCGGTCTATGGTCGCGTCCCGCCGCAGACGACGCCATCACCGGGGACCTATACCGATACGGTGGTAGTCACGCTCACCTACTAGGCCCGTCAATCGCGCGTTCCGGACGGGACGATCAGCCCCCTTCGACACGCAAGGGCGCGCGACTGAGTTCGTTGCAGGCGTTGATCGCTTTTTTCATGAGACGCATGAAGATCACAGCCTCATCCGGTTCGAGGCCGCGCAGAAGCTTCGTTTGCGCCGCCTCGACGGCAGGAATGATATCCCGCAGGACTTTCCGCCCTCCGTCAGAGATGGCCACTTCCCGCGATCCCGCGGGTGGACACGGGATAAGATCAGCTCTTTTTGCACGAGCCGGTCGATCACGCCGGTGATCGACGTGCGATCGTAGGCGATCAACCCCGACAAGGTTGCGTGATCAATGCAGGGGTTCCGGTAGATCGCAGCAAGCGCCGCGTATTGAACCGGTGTGAGGTCGAAACCTGCTGCGGAAATTTCCGCATGGAAGATCGCAACCGCGATCTGTTGGAAACGGCGGGCGAGATGACCCGGCATCTCGTGATTGTCTCTGAATTCCATATCGCACCGCCTTGACAGGATCAATTAATCAGCATTATGAAAATAAGTATACAATCTAAATTGAAATGCAACGCCTGCGGATATCGAACCGGAAATCGCGGCGAAGACGGAGGAAGGGCCATGCAGTTCCATCTCAACGGCTTCGAACCGGGCGATCCGGATGTCTGCGCGCCAGCAGAGCGTTTCCCCGGCTCGGGTGCGGCCGGCGCCGTGCCAGAGGAGGTCGACGTCCTGATCGTCGGTTGCGGGCCAGCAGGGCTGACGCTTGGGGCACAGCTTTCGGCCTTTCCCGAAATCCGCACCACGATCGTCGAGCAGAAGCCGGACCGGCTCTATCGCGGGCAGGCGGATGGCATCGCCTGCCGCACGATGGAGATGTTCGAGGCTTTCGGCTTCGCGGAACGGGTGCTGCGCGAGGCTTACTGGGTGAACGAGACGACCTTCTGGAAACCTGACGCCGGCAAGCCTGAACATATCGCGCGAAGCGGCCGGGTACCGGATGTGGAGGATGGGCTTTCGGAGATGCCGCACGTTATCCTCAATCAGGCGCGCGTGCATGATTTCTATCTCGATGTGATGCGGAAATCGCCCGCCCGGATGCTACCCTATTACGGTCGGAGATTAGCCGATCTCCGCATTGCCGAGGGCGAAGCGTCCCACCCCGTCACGGTGACGCTCGAACGATCCGGCACCTCACATGAGGGCAAGATCGAGACCATCCGCGCCCGCTATGTTGTCGGATGCGACGGCGCTCGCAGTTCGGTGCGGCGCTCGATCGGCCTGACCTTGGAAGGCGATTCTGCCAATCAGGCCTGGGGCGTGATGGATGTTCTCGCGGTGACGGATTTTCCGGATATCCGCCTCAAATCCGTCATCCAGTCCTCGGCGGGCGGCAGCATGATCATCATTCCGCGCGAGGGCGGCTATCTCGTCCGCATCTATGTCGAGATGGACAAGCTCGCGGAAGGCGAGAGGGTCGCCAGCCGCAGTCTCACCGCCAGCGATCTGATCGCGGCGGCGCGGCGCGTGCTCAGTCCCTATACGCTCGACGTGAAGGAGATCGCGTGGTGGTCGGTCTATGAGATCGGGCAACGCCTCTCCAGACGCTTCGACAACGCGGGCGAGTGCGAGGGCGCGATCCCCAATGTTTTCATCGCCGGCGATCCCTGCCATACCCATAGCCCGAAGGCCGGGCAAGGCATGAACGTCTCGATGCAGGATGCTTTCAACCTGGGCTGGAAACTCGCAGCGGTGTTGCGCGGCCAGGCCATGCCGGAACTCCTGCGTACCTATTCCGCCGAGCGGCAGTCGATCGCCAGGGAGCTGATCGATTTCGATCGGGAATGGGCGCGGATGCTGAGCATATCGAAGAAGGCAGGCGAATCCGGCTTCGATCCGGCCGAGACTCAGCGGTATTTCGTTCGTCACGGACGGTATACGGCAGGAACCGCGACCTACTACCGCCCCTCGCTGCTGACCGGCAACGGCGCGCATCAGGATCTTGCGAAGGGTTT
>DAORNC010000001.1:28173-33831 GCA_035440785.1 Rhabdaerophilum sp.
CATTCCGCGCCGGCGATCCGTCTCGGAGACGCCAAGCCGGTGCATCTCGGCCATGTCGCGCGTGCGGACGGCCGCTGGCGGCTGATTGCCTTCGCCGATGCCGGCGACCCGATGGCGGCGGACTCGCGGATCGGCACCCTGTGCGCTTTCCTCGGCGCGGATCTGTCCTCCCCCGTGACGCGTTATCTCCGCCCCGGCGATGATATCGACGCGATCGTCGATGTGCGGGCGGTGTTTCAGCAGCCGCATCGTGATCTCGCTTTCGAGCGGATGCCCGCCTTGCTCAAGCCATGCAAGGGGCGTTACGGGTTGATTGATTACGAGAAGATGTTCTGCGCCGACCACCGACCGGGGCGCGATATTTTCGACCTGCGCGGCATCGACCGGAATAGAGGCTGCATCGTTCTCCTGCGCCCGGATCAATATATCGCGGATGTCCTGCCAGTGGATGCCTATGAGGCGCTCTCGGGTTTTTTCGCGCGTTTCATGCGGTGCGTGGATTAGTGGAAGTCACGGCTCTTCGGCAGGATGCGCGCATCGCGCGGGTGGCGTGCGCGCGGCGGCGGGGTCGGCAATCCGGCAATGCCCGAGCTGTCATCGCCTCCCCGCGAAAGCGCGAGCCCGCTCCGATCTGCATCCCACAGGCGGTCGAGCACGGCGGAGCGATCGATCACGTTTGTCGCCATCAGGTGCACGACGCCTTCGGGTGAGCGCTGCACACGGCCTTCGACGAGCATCAGCCGCGCCGCCATCACCGGACGGCGCAGCGCCTCGAACTGGCGTGCCCAGAGCACACAGTTCGTGACCCCGGTCTCATCCTCCAGCGTGATGAAGATCGCATTCCCCTTGCCGGGGCGCTGGCGCACCAGCACGAGGCCCGCCACGCGGGTGAAGCGGCCGTCGGCGCGGGCACTCACCTCGGTGGCCGTGCATGCCTTTTCCTGCACGAAGAACGAGCGTAGCAGCGCCATCGGGTGTGCCTTTAGCGAGAGGCGCATCGTCTGGTAATCGGTGGCGACATGGGTGCCGAGGGTCATCTCCGGCAGGCACGCATCCGCCTCGCGGCCGAGTTCCGGCGCTTGCACGGCGGCAAACAGCGGGAGCGGATCGTCCTCCGGCAGACGCCGCACCTCCCAGAGCGCCGCGCGGCGATCAAGCCCGATGGAGCGGAAGGCATCGGCATCAGCGAGCGCGCGCATCGGCCGGCCGTGCAGCCGTGCCCGAGCTGCGAGATCCTCGACCGAGGCGAAGCCTTCCCGTCGCGCTGTCACCAGCCGCAACGCTTCCGCTTCGTGAACGCCCTCCGCTTGCCGGAAGCCGAGCCGGAGGGCAAGCGATCCATTTGGCGGGCTCCTTGTCCCGGACGCCAATTCTTCACACGAACCGGAGCCCGCTTCGCCCGAATTGGCTATGCGTTCAACCGTGTTGTCCCGGAAGCTCTCGTTCACATCGACCGGTCGCACCTCGACGCCGTGCTCGCGCGCGTCGCGCACGATCTGCGCCGGGGCATAGAAACCCATCGGCTGCGCATTGAGTAGCGCGCAGGCGAAAATCGCCGGATAATGGCACTTGAGCCAGGAGGAGATGTAGACGAGCTTGGCGAAGGAAGCGGCATGGCTCTCCGGGAACCCGTAGGAGCCGAAGCCCTTGATCTGCTCGAAGCAGTTCTGCGCGAATTCCCGCGCATAGCCGCGCGCCACCATGCGCTCCACCATCATGCCCTCGAAATGATGGATCGTGCCGACATTGCGGAAGGTCGCCATGGCACGACGAAGCTGGTTCGCCTCCACGTCCGAGAATTTCGCCGCCTCCATGGCAAGTTGCATCGCCTGCTCCTGAAACAGCGGCACGCCGAGCGTTTTATCGAGCACCTGATGCAGTTCGTTCGCTGGCCCGTGTTCGGGGGCCGGTGAGGGAAACCGGACCTTCTCCGCGCCCGAACGCCGCCGGAGATAAGGATGCACCATGTTGCCCTGGATCGGGCCGGGGCGGACAATGGCAACCTGGATGACGAGATCGTAGAACTCGCGCGGTTTCAGGCGCGGCAGCATATTGATCTGCGCCCGGCTCTCGACCTGGAACACGCCGATGGAATCGCCCCGGCAGAGCATGTCATAGGTGGCGCGATCCCCGGCCGGCACGTCGGCGAGCGTCAGGTCGATTCCCTCGTGATCCTTCAACAGTTCGAACGCCTTGCGGATGCAGGTCAGCATGCCGAGCGCGAGGATATCGACCTTCATCAGTCCGAGGGCGTCGATATCGTCCTTGTCCCATTCGATGAAGGTGCGGTCGGCCATCGCCGCGTTCCCGATCGGAACGAGTTCGTCGAGCCTTCCACGTGTCAGCACGAAGCCGCCGACATGTTGCGAGAGATGACGCGGGAAACCGAGCAAGCGCTTGGCGAAGCCGACGGCGCGGGCGATCATCGGATTATCCGGATCGAGCCCCGCCTGCCGGACCTGATTGCGGGTGATATCCGACCCCCAGCTCCCCCATTGCGTGCCGGAGAGCGCGGCCGTCACATCCTCCGAGAGTCCGAGCACCTTGCCCACCTCGCGGATCGCGCTGCGCGGGCGATAATGGATCACGGTGGCGGCAAGCCCGGCACGCTCGCGCCCGTAGCGCTGGTAGATGTGCTGGATGATCTCCTCACGCCGTTCGTGCTCGAAATCAACGTCGATATCCGGTGGCTCCTTGCGCTCCTCCGAGATGAACCGCGCGAACAGCACGTTATGCTCGGCCGGGTCGACGCAGGTGATGCCCAGCACGTAGCACACCGCCGAATTTGCCGCCGAGCCACGCCCCTGGCACAGGATGCCCTTGTCGTTCGCCACGCGGACGATGTCATGGATGGTGAGAAAATAGCGCGCATAGTCGAGCTTGCGGATCAGCGCGAGTTCGTCCCGCAGCAGGCGCTCCACCTTCTCCGGCACGCCATCCGGGTAACGCATGTCGGCGTGGCGCCATGTCAGCTCCTCGAGCCAGCCCTGCGCATCCTTGCCGGGGGGGATGGGTTCGTCAGGATACTCGTAGGTCAATTCACCGAGGTCGAAGCCGATACGCGCAAGGAAACTTTCCGTTTCGGCAAGAGCCGCCGGGCAATCGGCGAAGAGGCGTGCCATCTCGGCCGGATGCTTGAGATGGCGTTCGGCGTTCGCCTCCAGCAGGCGACCAGCGCTCTCCAAGGTCCGCCCTTCGCGGATACAGGTGAGGATATCCTGGACGTCGCGCTGGCCGGGGTCGGCATAAAGCACGTCGTTGGTGGCGATCAGCGGAATGCCGGCAGCATCGCCGATTGCGGCGAGTTCCGCGAGCCTGCGCCGGTCGTCGCCAAGTCGCGGCATGGTGGCGCCGAGCCAAACCGTATGCGGGGCCACCTCTCGAAGGCGCGTCAACAGCGCCGGAAGAGCCGCCCGCTCCCGTTCCGGCATTGCAATAAGAAGAAGATGGCGCGCATGGCGCAGCAAGTCTTCGAGGTTGAGCGAACAAGCGCCCTTCGGCGCCTGGCGGTTCCCCGTCGTCAGCAGGCGGCAGAGCGCGCCCCAACCGCGTCTATCTGCGGGATAGGCGATGATGTCCGGCGTGCCGTCCTCGAACGCTAACCGCGCGCCGGTGACGAGCTTGAACGTCTCGGCGCGGGCCTTGACAAATGTGCGCAGCGCGGCGCTTTCGGCCTCGCCCGGCGAGGGGTTCGCGGGATCGAGCGGCATCTTGGGGGGAGAGAAACGAAACTCGCCCGGCCCCGATCCTTCGCGCAGCCTAATCGGCGGCAGAATGCCGCCCTCACGCAACTCCCGGAGCGCCGCCCAAGCCCGCACCACGCCGGCCAGCGTGTTGCGATCGGCGATGCCGAGCCCTCGATACCCGAGAAGCAAGCCCGCAAGCACGAGATCAGCCGCCGGAGAGGCGCCGCGCAGGAAAGAGAAATTCGTGGCGCAGGCAAGCTCCGCGTAGGCCGGAAGCAGTTTTCTCATGCGAAAAGTCCGTGCAGGAACCAGCGCGGTCGGGTGTTGGAATCCTCGTAAAGCCCTTCTCGGAAAATCCAGAAGCGGTGCCCGCTGGCATCCTCCACGCGGTAGTAATCGCGGGTGGCCGGTGCGGGCGACGCCTCGCGCCACCACTCCGGCGCGATCCGCTCCGGCCCCTCCGCCCGTGCGACCTCATGCAGAACACGCCGCCAGCGGAACCGCAAAGGCGGGCTATCGGGCACCTCGGCCATCACCTCAATCCACTGCGGATGCTCGAATAGGGTCAGCGGTCGAAGGGGCGGCGAACCCGGTACCGTCGCTGGCAGGGGCGCCGAAGCCGCCCCGGCAAGGTAGGGCGCCGTGCCCGACGCCCGCACCGGATCGTGTGTGTCGTGCGTGACGAACCGCCGCACATTCTCGCGGCCGAACCGGGCGACGAGCCGGTTGACGAGATCGGCCACGGCGTGCGCTCCGTCCTGCACAGTGGCTTCTCCGGCAAGGGAAGGCTGGATGGCATCGAACGGCTCGCTCCGCAGCACGGCAAACCGCAGGGCATCGAAGCCGAAACCGGGATCGAGCGGATCGGCCAGCGCCTCGATCCTCAGACGGATGAGGCGCATCAGCAGGGCCGTATCGCGCGTGGCCTCCGCAGCCTCGACCGCGATATGCCGGACTGTGCCATCCGCCCGGAAAAAGCTCGCTTCGAAATGACGCCCGCCGGCTTCCCGCTTCTCCAGTGCACGGGCGACATCCTGCGCGAGTCGCTCCAGCACGGCGAGCAGGCTGTCCAGCAACCCCAGCGGCTCGGGGAAGTGCTTCTCGGCCATGATATCGGGCGGAGGACGCAGCGGCGCAATGCGGATATCCTCCCACCCGAGAATGCGTCGGAGAGCGACCACCAGATCTTCCCCGAAGCGGGCCGCGAGCATGTGCGGGGCGCGCGCGGCAAGATCACCCAGGGTCAGGAAACCGGCGCGCTGAAGGGCGAGAAGGGTCTCGCTGTCCCGCTCCAGCGCCACGATGGGAAGGCCCTGAGTCAGCGCTTCCTCCTCGCCGGAAGCGGCAATGCTGCCGTGTCGCTCCCGCGCCAGCGCCCAGGCGGCATCGGGCGTACCGGCAATCGCGAAACACACCGCAAGGCCCAGCCGATGTAGACGTCGGCATGCACCGGAAGCCAGCTCCCTTTCCCCGCCGAAGAGATGGATGCAGCCCGTGATATCGAGGATCAGGCCGGCTCCGGCCCTGAGCGCGACCAGCGGCGTGAAGATCTCGCAAGCGGCGGCACAACGCCGCAGCAATCCCGCATCGGCATCCGGATCGGCCTCCGCCGTATCGATGTCGGGCGAGAGCACCCGCGCCTCGGCCAGCGTCATGCCAATGCGCAACCCCTGTCGGAGAGCCGTCGTGTCCGCCGCCACGATCCGGAGGGCACTGCGGATTTTCTCCACAACAAGGAGCGGGCGATCAGTTGGCCCGGCGCCACACGGGCGATGCCTTCGCACCCTGTCGGTCGAAAGAAACGGAAACCGGAGCGCCAGATAGCGGCGTGGGCCGGGAGAGAGCATCGCCGGCGGCGGGGAGAGAACGGGAGATGAGTCTACGGGCATCACGATCCCACTCCAAACAATAACACAGGCCTTCCTGCCCGTTGCGGGCGCGCAGGAGGGTTATTTCAAAGGCCGGATTGCCC
>DAORNC010000001.1:33841-36721 GCA_035440785.1 Rhabdaerophilum sp.
AGAAGGGTGATTTCGAATGCAGGAAGACCGGGAGCATTGGCAGCCAGCGCACGCGAGGGCACCGCCCGCGCCTGCCAGCGCGTATCCGCCGCGCTGGGGACAGGCGCGGCCGCCACGCGGGACACCAAAACCGTTGTCCCCGAAGCCTTTGCCGCCAGCGCAAGGCGGCGGCTGGCGGTCAGGTCATAGATCTTTCCCTCGCCCCACAGTTCGATCATCACCATCGCCAAACCGATCGTCCGGGCCCCCTCAAGCCCTGCCTGGATCGTGGCGAGCATGTCCCGTGTCCGCACGAGAATGAGACGCGAGGGCGTAAACCCATGCGCTTCGAGCCCGGTCGAACATGGCGTTCCCGCCTCGCGGTCGTACATGCCCTGCCGCACCCATAGCACCGGGGCACCGGCTATCGCGGCTGAGGCCAATCCTAGCCCGCACAGAGCCACGCCGTCATCATTCCTGCCGGCATAGATTTCATGCAGGGCGGCGGGAGGTAGTGGAAGAGGAACATTTATGTTCATGATTTGTTCTAATAACATCGAGTCCCGGACATGAGTCAAGGGAGATATGGCGCTCCCCTGTTGCAGCCCGGACCGGGATCCGTCCCGGCAGAGCTGATCAGGGACTGTCCCAGCAGGCGAGAGCAACCGGAAGCGGCGCGAAGGAGCCGCATCTCACGCCGCCTTCACGCCCGGACTTCTAAGTCTGCGGGCACAGTCCGGTACAAAGACATGAACAATCTCGAATCACTTGTTGTGATGAAAAGCGCGATCCGGGGTCTCAAGCAGGTGCTGCGGAGCGAGACCAAGCCATTCCGGCAGCAGATGCTGCTCAGGCTCCTTGCCGCGACATCCCGAGAGATCACTGCAATCGAGACGGAACCTTCCCACGCCGAATGGATTCCGGCACCGGACAATTTCGATCTCTGCCAGCAACAACTGCGCTGGCTCGGGCTTTATGCCAACAGCCGCGATGCATCACCCGCGGCCGCCAAGCTCGCCTTCTGGTGCGAAACGGTCCTCCGCCGCAAAAGCAAGGCGGGCCTCACACCGTGAGCTATCCCATCATGGGCCAATCCGGAAATAAACCGGCTGAGCGCCCGCCGCGCAACAGAGCACGAGCGATCACCGTTGCCAGCAATCGCCAAGGACACCGCAACGTCCTGTCGTCTACGCCGGCAGGACGATCACCTTGGTGTTGACCGGCGTGCGTTCGTAAAGGTCGAACATGTCCTGCGTGAGGAGACCTGTGCAGCCACTTGTCAGGTTGGTCCCGATCGTTTCGGGATCGCTGGTGCTATAGATCGTATAGAGGGTGTATTTGCCGTTCTGATAAAGGTAGAGCGTGCGGGCACCGAGCGGGTTTTCTGGTCCTCCGGGCATGCCACCTGCGTATTTAGCAACTTCCGGCTGACGCTTGATCATTTCCTTCGGCGGAGTCCAGGTCGGCCACTCCCCCTTGCGCCCGACATAAGCCTCGCCGCTCCACAGGAACCCCTGGCGGCCGACGTTGGCGCCGTAGCGGGTGGCCTTCCCTTCGCCCTCTATGCGGTAGACATAGTAATTGGAGGGATCGACGATGATTGTCCCCGGTGCCTCCCTGGACTCGTAATCCACGGTACGACGGAAATACTTATTCTCGACCTTGGTGACATCGACCGCCTCGATCGGGAATTTCTTGTCGGCCACAGGCCCGTACATTTTGCGGGCTTCGTCGAGACTCATGAATTCGGGATTCGCACAACCGGCCAACCCAACCGCACCAAGACCGACGGCGGAGCCCAGCAGAAACGCCCGGCGGCTGAAATGCCCAGCCTGATGTCCGGCGGAAGCCCTTCCGGTGACTACACCGGCATCGGTAATTCCGTGATCCTTGATGGTGAATTTGGAGTGACGCATATCTTGTTACCCAACCAGAAAACACACTGGCACAAACCGCCAACGCAATTTACGGCCCCGACATTGCCGCCAGATCGCACAAATGGCAAGTTTGAGCGTTTCCTGCGGCTTCCCGCCTCAGCCTGACCGACAATGCCTTCAGCGTCGCCTTGGCACTCCGGCCTCTTGATTTTCAATAGGTTTTTTCAGTCCGACGCATATCTGCGAAGGGAAAAATGGTGCCCAGGAGAGGACTCGAACCTCCACGGCTTTCACCACTGGTACCTGAAACCAGCGCGTCTACCAATTCCGCCACCTGGGCACGGGCGCCTTCAATGGCGATGCCGGAAACGCTTGTCAACTGGGCAGACGCAAAGACGGGGGTTCACAATGCGGATATTTTGCCTGACTGTGCCGTGAGTGTCGAAGCCGCATGCCATGACGCTCTTCAGGAGGAAAAGCCATGCGCCCGTCCCGCCGCTCGATCCAACCTTCGAACCGCAAGCCACGCGATCCGCTGTTTGCACTGCTGGCGATCAACGGAATTGCGGGCACCCTTCTTGGGGTTCTGTTCGTCGCCAGCGCGATCTGGCTCGATATCGGCCATCTGCGCCACCTCGTCAGCTTCGACACGGACGGCCTGATCGCCATCGGCCTGTTGACGGCGGGCTCGATCATCACTTTTGGATCGGTCGTGATGGGCGGGGCGATCATGATGCTCGGTCGCAAGGAGCAAGACCCGGACGAGGATCGCGGGCGTGGCGACGCAATCCCGGCGCTTGCCGTCGTGCCCGCTCGCCGTGCGGGGAAATGACAGCTGTCGAGAACCGAGTCCCCTCCGAAGGAACAGTTCGAGACCGATTGATTGCCTCCCGTGAATTGACTAGACCGGTTCGTGATTTTCGAGGTGAAGGAGCTTGGCATGTCCGCACGTCTGGTAACGGTTTTCGGGGGCTCGGGGTTCATCGGACGCCACCTCGTGCGAGCGCTGGCGAAAGACGGCTGG
>DAORNC010000001.1:36738-57662 GCA_035440785.1 Rhabdaerophilum sp.
ATGCCGCCGCCCGGACCTTGCCGGTCATCTCCAGCCGCTCGGCGCTGTCGGACAGATCCACGCCGTGCAAGCCAATCTGCGCTACCGCAAATCGATCGCGGCCGCGCTCAAGGGTGCGGATGCGGTGGTGAACCTCGTCGGTATCATCAATGAGAGCGGGCGGCAGAGGTTCTCTACCGTTCAGGCGCAGGGCGCGCGCTTCGTCGCGGAAGAAGCGGCCAAGGCAGGGATCACCAATTTCGTGCAGCTCTCCGCCATCGGCGCCGATGCACATTCGACCTCCGATTATGCCCGGACCAAGGCGGAAGGCGAGGCCGCAGTGCTCGCTGCCTTGCCGAGCGCGGTGATCCTGCGCCCCTCCATCGTCTTCGGGCCCGAGGATCAGTTCTTCAACCGCTTCGCCAATCTCGCGCGCTTCACGCCGGCGCTGCCGCTGATCGGTGGCGGCGAGACGAAGTTCCAGCCGGTCTATGTCGGCGATGTTGCCGAGGCGGCGCTCAAGGCGCTCGACGGCAAGGCAAAGGCTGGCACGATCTACGAGCTTGGCGGGCCGGAAACGCGCAGCTTCAAGGCGCTTCTCGAGTACATCCTCACGACGACGGGCCGGAAGCGCCTGCTGCTGCCGCTGCCTTTCGCGCTGGCGAAGTTCAAGGCCAGCATTCTCGAATGCCTGCCGGGCAAGCTGCTGACGGTCGATCAGGTGACCCTGCTCGAAACGGACAATGTCGTCAGCGCGGCGGCAAAGGCCGAGGGGCGCACGCTCGAAGGCATCGGGATCGAGCCGACGAGCTTCGAGGCGATCGTGCCGACCTACCTCTATTCCTTCCGCGAGCATGGCCAGTTCGCGAACGCCAAGGCAGCCTGATCAGCAAGGACAGCCTGAGAGAAGTGGCGAGCGGACGGTAAGTCCGGTCAACCGCCCGGCAGGACAAGCACGCGATCGGGCGGGGTGTGCCCGTCGATATAGGTCTTGATGTTGATGATGACCTTCTCGCCCATCTCGTTGCGGCTCTCGACAGTCGAGGAGCCCATGTGCGGCATCAGCGCGACCTTGCCCTCCTCCGCGAGCCGCACCAGCGTCGATGTTACCGCCGGTTCGTGCTCGTAGACGTCGAGCGCGGCGCCAGCGAGCAGCCCGTTGTCGAGCATGTCCGACAGGGCGGCGGTATCAACGATCTCCCCGCGCGCGGTGTTGACGAGGATCGCCTCGGGTTTCAAGAGCTTCATGCGGCGACCCGAGAGCAGATGGAACGTCGCCGGCGTATGCGGGCAGTGCACCGTGACGATATCCATGCGGCTCAGCATCCGGTCGAGCGAATCCCAGTAGGTTGCCTGCAACTCCTCCTCGATCCGCTTCGGGACCGGGCGGCGGTTATGATAGTGCACCTGAAGCCCGAAGGCCCGCGCCCGCCGTGCGACCGCAAGGCCGATGCGCCCCATGCCGATGATGCCGAGCCGCTTGCCGTGGATGCGATGGCCCAGCATCCAGCCCGGTGACCAGCCGTGCCAGTTACCGGAGGGGATGATGCGCACGCCCTCGACGAAGCGGCGGGCCACGGCCACGATCAGCGCCATCGTGAAATCGGCCATATCCTCGGTGAGGACGCCCGGCGTGTTGGTGACGGTGATGCCGCGCTTCATCGCGGCGGCAACATCGATATGATCGACGCCGTTGCCGAAATTGGCGATCAGCTTCAACTGCGGCCCGGCGGCGGCGATGAGGTCGGCGTCGATCCGGTCGGTGATCGTCGGCACGAGCACGCGGGTGCGCTGCATCGCATCGATCAATGCCTCACGCGACATCGGTGCGTCGGTTTCGTTGCGCTCAAGGTCGAAAAGCTCCTGCATGCGCATCTCGATCCCCTCCGGAAGTCGGCGGGTGAGGATGACGAGGGGCTTTTCGCGATTCATGGCGTCGTCCGGAACTTGTCTTGTCGTTTCATGCGCCGGAACGGGCACGGGCGTAGGTTGAACACCTACCATGCCCCGGCCGACCCGTCGCGTCGGTTGTTCTTTAGCGCGCTATAAACGTTCCGTTAACGGGCATCGACAAAAAACAGCACAAATTCGAAATGTTCGTGTCCGCCCGGCGCCTGCCTGCGCTACTATGCAGCTCGCGATTATCGCATCGGTCGCAGGAGGCAATGCCGATATGCTGGTTTCCGGCTCGTTGAGTTCTGTCATGCGTTTTCTTCCGGTTCTCGGTCTTCTCGCCTGTCTCGCCGCCCCCGCGCAGGCGGATGACGCCAACCTCACCACCGGCTCGGTGACGAAACTGCCGATTCCGCGCTTCGTGAGCCTCAAGCCGTCGGACACGCCGATGCGCGAGGGGCCGAGCAAGGATCATCGCATCAAGTGGGTGTTCAAGCGCGAAGGGCTGCCGGTTGAGGTCATCGGCGAGCACGAGCAATGGCGCCGCATCCGCGATTCGGAGAGCACCGAAGGTTGGGTCTATTTCGGCCGCCTCTCCAACCGCCGGACGCTGATTATCCGCGAGGCGAAGGACAAAGCACCGCTCAACATGCTCAAGGAAGCCCGGGAAGGCGCCGCCGTCGTCGCCAAGCTCGAGCCGGGCGTGGTCGCCAATATCGAATCCTGCACGCCGGTTTGGTGCAAGGTCGCAGTCGAGGGCTATTCCGGCTATGTCGCGAAGGCGATCGCCTGGGGCGTCTATCCGGACGAGCAGGTAAAGTAAGCGGGCATTCAAGCGCAAGCGGGGCTTGCGCGGAAGCCCCGGCGGTGCAAGCTGGCGGGAACGATCCGACATCTCAGGCCCGCCATGCTCGATTGCTGCATCCTCGATGACTACCAGAATTGCGCGAAGGATTTTGCCGACTGGAACCGGCTCTCCAGTCGCGTCACACCGCGCTTCATCACCGAATACCTGCTCGATGAAGCATCCGTAGCCACCCGCGTCGGTGCGGCCGATATTCTGATCATCATGCGGGAACGGACGCCGATCACACGATCCCTTCTTGCCCGCCTGCCACACCTCAAGCTTCTCATTACCTCCGGCATGCGGAACGCGGCGATCGATATCGCCGCCTGCCGCGAGCGCGGGATTATCGTCTGCGGCACGGATAGCTTCTCGGAGCCGCCTGTCGAACTCACCTGGGCACTGATCCTCGCGATAGCCCGCGGTATCCTCCCGGAAGCAAACGCGCTAAAGGCAAACGGCCCGTGGCAATCGAGCGTCGGCATCGATCTCAAGGGCGCAACCCTCGGCCTTCTCGGCTTCGGCAAGATCGGCGTTCAGGTCGCGCGCATTGGCAAGGCATTCGGCATGGTGGTTCAGGCCTGGAGCCCGAACCTGTCGGCGGAACGAACGGCTGCCGAAGGTGTGGCCCTGGCACCGACGAAGGAAACCCTCCTCCGCGCCGCTGATTTCGTCTCGATCCATCTCGTGCTCGGCGAGCGTTCGCGCGGGTTGATCGACGCGGCGGCACTGGCGGCGATGAAGCCGACTGCGTTCCTCGTCAACACCTCGCGCGCGGCGATCGTCGACGGCGCTGCGCTGCTTCAATGCCTCCATGCCGGCGGGATCGCGGGAGCGGCATCCGATGTCCACGAGCGCGAGCCACTCCCGGCAGATTCGCCGTGGCGGACGGCGCCCCGGTTTCTCGGCCTGCCGCATCTCGGCTATGTAACGAAACGCAATTACAAGGCGTATTTCACACAGGCGGTCGAGGACATCGAAGCCTGGCTCGCCGGTTCGCCGATGCGCCTCGTCGGCTAGCGTTGGGTGCCGTGACAGCAGGGGCCGCCGCCGGCGAGATCATCGAGGATCGGGCAGTCGGGCCGATGATCGCCGTTGCAGTTCGTCGCCAGATGCTCGAGCGTCCGCTTCATCGACTGGAGCTCGGCGATACGTGTGTCGAGATCGGCGATCTTCGTCGTCACCAGAAACTTGACATCAGCGCTGGCGCGCCGGCGATCCTGCCAGAGCCGGAGCAAGTTCGTGATCTCCGCGACGGTGAAGCCGAGATCGCGCGAACGGCGGATGAACTGCAGCACATGCACATCCGCCTCGGTATATATGCGATAAGCGCCCGAACCCTTGCGCTTCGCCACTTTGATGAGTCCGATCCCCTCGTAATAGCGAATCATTTTGGCAGAGACGCCGGACTGCCGCGCCGCTTCGCCGATATTCATGACTTCACTCCGGTCCGGAAGAGGGATTGGAACCGTTGCAGACGCAACGCATTGGTGACGACGAAGACGCTGGAAAGCGCCATTGCGCCAGCTCCCAGCATCGGCGAAAGCCGGATGCCGAAACCCGGATATAGCAGCCCCGCTGCCACCGGAACGAGCGCTGCGTTGTAAGCAAAGGCCCAGAACAGGTTCTGGCGGATATTGCGCATCGTCATCCGGGACAGGGCGATCGCGTTCGGCACATTGCACAGGTCGCCCGACATCAGCACGACTTCCGCGCTTTCGATCGCGACGTCCGTCCCCGTTCCGATGGCGATGCCGACATCGGCTTCCGCGAGCGCCGGCGCATCGTTGATCCCGTCCCCGACAAAGGCAACGCGGTATCCAGCAGCCTTCAGCGACTTGAGAACCGCGAGCTTGCCGTCCGGCAAGGTCTCGGCGTGGATGCGGGTGATTCCGAGCCGCTTGCCAATCGCTTCGGCAGTCCGTTTGGAATCGCCGGTGATCATGACAATCTCTATCCCCTGAGCACGCAACGCGCGGATAGCCTCGGGTGTCGTCTCACGCAAGGGATCGGACACCGCGATGAGTGCGGCGAGCTTGCCGTCGATCGCCGTGAAGAGCGGGGTCTTGCCGGCTGAAGCCATAAGCGCCGCCCGCTCCTCAGCCGCTTCCATGTCGATCCCGCGGTCGTTCATGTGCCGCGCCGATCCAATCTCGACGTGGCGGCCATCTATCACGCCGATGATACCGAGACCGGGACGGGTCTCGACCGCGCTGGCCTCGCCGGCGGCAATATGCGCTTCCCGCGCCGCCTCGACGATCGCCTGTGCGACCGGATGCTCGGATCGCGACTCGAGCGCCGCGACGAGGCGATGGATCTCGGTGCGGTCGTAGCCGTTGATCACCACGAGGTCGGTCATCTCCGGGCGCCCCTTCGTCAGGGTGCCGGTCTTGTCGAGCGCGACGACGTTGACGTCCCCAAGCGCCTGCAGGGCATCGCCGCGCCGGAACAGGATGCCGAGTTCCGCGGCACGACCGGTTCCGACCATGATCGAGGTCGGCGTTGCCAGCCCCATCGCGCAGGGGCAGGCGATGATCAGCACCGCCACCGCGCTCACGAGCGCGTCGGCAAGGGCCGGCGCGGGGCCGAAGACCAGCCAGAACAGAAAGGTCAAGGCAGCCAATGCGAGCACCGCCGGCACGAAAACGGCCGTCACGCGGTCGACCATCGCCTGGATCGGCAGTTTCCCGCCTTGCGCATTCTCGACCAACCGAACGATCTCGGCGAGCACCGTATCCTTGCCAACCCGCGTCGCACGGAAAGTGAAGCTGCCGTTGGTGTTGACCGTGCCGCCGACGACCGTGTCTCCGATCTCCTTCCGGACCGGCAGCGGCTCACCCGTCACCATCGCCTCGTCGACGTGCGAAGCTCCTTCGACAACCTCGCCGTCGACCGCGATCCGTTCGCCGGGACGAACCCGGACCAAGTCGCCGACGACGACGTTCTCGATCGGCAGGATGACGCTTGCGCCCTCGCGCAGGACCTCGGCGTTCTTCGGGCGCAGGCCGACAAGATGACGGATCGCCGCCCCGGTCTCGCCCCTGCTGCGGGCCTCGAGATAACGGCCGAGGAGGATGAGCGCGATGATGACGGCTGCAGCCTCGAAATAGATGTTGGCGGTCCCTTCGGGGAACAACTCAGGGAAGATAAGCGCCACGACGGAAAAAGTCCACGCCGCCAGCGTTCCCACGGCGACGAGCGCATTCATTTCCGGCGCGCCGCGTACGAGGGTGCGAAGGCCAACCGCGTAGAAACGGCGCCCAGGCCCGAGCATCAGGAGTGTCGTCAACGCAAACTGGAGCAGCGCAGAATTCTTCGCGCCAATCGTTTCGAACACGAAATGGTGCATCGCCGGGAACAGGTGAGACCCCATTTCCAGCGCGAAAACAGGAAACGCCAGCAGAATCGCGATCACCACGTCGCGTTGCAGATGCTCAAGTTCCAGCGCATTTTGCTCGGCTTGCTTATCCCTCTCATTGGCATGGACGCGATGCCCGGCATAACCCGCCTTCGCCAGCGCAGTCTCGATGGCCCCTTCCGGCAGAAGCCCGGGCACGATCGCAAGGCTGACGCGTCCGGTCGCCAGATTGGCCTCAGCCGAGGCGACACCTGGCAGGCCGCGCAGCACTTTCTCGACCCGGCCGACGCAGGAGGCACAGGTCATACCTTCGACAGTCCATTGCGCCAGCTCCTGTCCGGCGGGATACCCGGCCTCGGCGAGAACACCGGGAATGGCGCCGATAGCTTCCGGCGTCGCGATCTCCACGGCAGCCATATTGGTCGCAAGATTGACGGCAGTTGCCCGCACGCCCGGAATGCCGGACAAAGCCTTCTCGACATGCCGAACGCAGGAAGCGCAGGTCATTCCCGTCACCGGGATCGCAATCGAACGAAGCATATTGCCGGTTTCAACCGCCACAGCCATCCAAGCCTCTGGTTGCATGCCCCCGGAGATAATCCTTCCCATCATTGGAAGGTCAAGGCGCGGATGACGTCAGGATGTGCCGGAAGCGCGCACCCTCGAAGCATTGATCTGCTCGATCGAGGCAACGAAATCGCTGAACCGCGCGCCCTGAATCGCAATATGCGCGCGAAGCCGTTCGCCGGCACCTTCGGTATCGCCGGCGCGGATAGCGGCGACGATGGCCTCGTGCTCGGCCTGCGAAGCGCGCATCCGGTTCCGTACCCTGAGCTGTAGCCGACGGAACGGCGCGAGACGCCGGTGCAGGATGCCTGCCTGTTCGGCCAAAAAACGGTTGCCGCTCGCCGTGTAGATCGCGCGATGGAAGCGCTCGTTGTGAAAGTAGTATTGATCGGTATCACCGGCTTCCAGCGCCACGCGGCACGCAGCCAGCGCCTCGTCGAGAGCCCGCTCGCCCTCCGGCTGGAGGCGTGCTGCCGCGCAGCGCCCACACATGGCTTCAAGCTCGGCCATAACGTCGAACATCTCGATCAGGCGAACGGGATCCGGCGCGCTGACGACCGCACTGCGGTGCGGCCGCAACTCGACCAGCCCTGCCGCCGCGAGATGCTGGAGCGCTTCCCGGACAGGCGTTCTCGACACACCGAACCGCGCGGCCAGCGCTGTCTCGTCAAGCCGCTCGCCCGGCTGGAGGGCACCTGTCGCGATTTCCTCCTCCAGGCGTGCCCGCAATGTTCCGTTTTCTTTTCTACCCATCGTTCCTTCCGCCCGGCCCATTTGTCGCAAACTCGCTCATCCGGCGCAAGACCTGCGGACGACACGCCATATTTTGCACGCGAAATTTATCTAAATGTATACAATTTTCTTGACGGCTTGCTCCAGCGGTGAGACTAAAGCCATAGTGAAAAACTTAGAACGGTCGCAGGCCTCGCGCTCAAGCGACCCAGATCCGGGAGAACGCACATGAAACATCTGGGAAAACTCGCTCTAGCTGGCTTCCTGACGCTCACGGCCGGCCTTGCCGGCGCGCAGGCCCAACTTGTCCTCAAGGCCTCGCACCAGTTTCCGGGCGGAAAGGGTGACCCGCGCGACGAGATGGTGCAAATCATCGCCCGCGAGGTCGAGAAAGCCAACGTCGGCCTGAAGATCCAGGTATTTCCGGCGCAATCGCTGCTCAAAGCCAACGAGCAATGGGGCGCGATCACACGCGGCCAGCTCGATCTCTCCTCGTTCCCGCTCGACTATGCGTCGGGCCGGCACCCGATGTTCTCGGCAACGCTTATGCCGGGCCTCGTCGGCAATTTTGATCGCGCCAAGCGCCTGAACACTTCGGAATTCATGAAGACCATCAAGGCCGAGGTCGAGAAGGCCGGCGCCCTGGTTATCGCCGATGCCTGGCTCTCGGGCGCCTTTGCCTCGAAAAAGCAGTGCATCCGCGGCCCGGAAACGGTCAAGGGGCAGGTGACGCGCGCGGCCGGGCCTGGTTTCGAGCAGATGCTCGCGGCGGCGGGCGCCTCGATTTCTTCGATGCCGTCGAGCGAAATCTACAACGGTATGCAGACCGGCATTCTCGATGCGACCAACACCTCTTCGGCGAGTTTCGTCTCCTTCCGCCTCTACGAGCAGGTCAAGTGCCTGACGGCGCCGGGCGAGAACGCCCTGTGGTTCATGTATGAACCGGTGCTCATCTCCAAGCAGACCTGGGGCAAACTCAACAAGGCGCAGCAGGATGCACTGATGGCCGCTGCCAAGAAGAGTGAGGAGTATTTCGACGCCGAGATCCGCAAGGGAGATCAGAAGATGATCGATGCCTTCAAGCAGGCCGGCGTCGAAGTCGTCTCGATGACCAAGGCCGACTTCGATGCCTGGCTCAAGATCGCGCAGGAAAGCTCCTACAAGAAATTCGCCGAAAAGGTGAAAGGCGGCGAGGCGCTCATCAAGCAGGCGCTCGACGTCAAGTAAGCCCGCTTCCGCCGGCGCCTGCCATGCGCGCCGGCGGAGCTCTCTCCGGCTTTCCGGTAGCCGCTCGGCTTCGGCCTTTGTTACGTCCCATCTGCGGGCAACTCATGGACAAGCCATGATTCAGAAATTCATCGAGAACGTCGACCGACTGTCGAAAGCCTTGGCGGTCGCCTCCGTTCTCCTGCTCATCGCGGCGATGCTGGTCGTCTGCCAGTTGATCTTCATCCGCTACGTTTTTCGCTCGCCGACGATCTGGCATACGGATTTCGTCGTCTATGCGGCGACGGCGTCGATCTTCCTCGGCGCTCCCTATGTGCTGCTCACCAAAGGGCATGTAGGGGTGGACGTCATCGACATGCTGATTTCCTCCCGCACCAAGAAAAAGCTGCACTTCGTCGGCGGACTGGCGGGACTCGCCTTCTGCTTCGGAATGTTCATCGCCAGCGCGATCTATTTCGGTGAGGCGCTGCGCGGCGGATGGGAGACGCCGGGCGTCTGGAAAATTCCGCTCTGGATCCCGACGCTGCCCATGCCGCTCGGTTTCGGGCTCCTTTCACTCCAGTACGTTGCCGAACTCTTCAAGCTGAGGGCCGAATCATGAGCACGGGTCTCGCCGGCGGATTGCTTGTCATCGCTCTCTTCGCCTTGCTCGGCACAGGCATGCCGATTGCCTTCGCGCTCGGTCTTTCCGCCATTGCGGCCTTGATGGTCAGTCAGGGCTTCGGCGTCTACTACGTCCTCGCCGAAACGATGTATTCCGGCATCGCCAACCTTGCCTATGTCTCGATCCCGATGTTTGTGCTGATGGGCGCGGCCGTTGCCGCCTCGCCCGCGGGCAAGGATCTCTACGAGGCGCTCGACCGCTGGATGGGCCGTGTACCGGGCGGGCTGGTGCTTTCCAACATCTCTGCCTGCGCGGTCTTCGCCGGCATGACCGGATCGAGCCCCGCGACCTGCGCCGCCATCGGCAAGATGGGCATTCCGGAAATGACCCGGCGCGGTTACCCCGAATCCGTCGCAGCCGGCTCGATTGCAGCGGGCGGAACGCTCGGCATCCTCATTCCCCCTTCCGTGACGATGATCGTCTATGGCATCTCCACCGAGACCTCCATCGGGCGGCTGTTCCTTGCCGGCGTTGTGCCGGGAATCATGCTGACGATCATGTTCATGATCTGGGCTCTGATCGACGCCAAGCGGCAGGGATACGATTTTTCCGCGACCTCGCAGATTTTCTCGATGAAGGAGAAGGTGGCTTCCCTTCCGCGCGTCCTCCCTTTCGTCGCGATCATCATCGGCGTGATGTTCGTGCTTTACGGTGGTGTGGCGACACCCTCGGAAGCGGCAGGGGCCGGCGCTTTCCTGACCCTCGGGGTTGTCATCATCCTCTATCGACTGTTCAAGGCAGGGCCTATATCGGAAATCTTCGGCACGGCGATGCGCGAGAGCGTGATGATCATGATGATTATGGCCGCCGCCGAACTCTTCGCCTATGCCCTCTCGTCGCTTTTCATCACCCAGACGATTGCCGGTGCGATTGCGGCGATGGAAGTCAACCGCTGGGTGCTGATGGCGATTATCAACCTCTTCCTTCTGGTCGCAGGCATGTTCCTGCCGCCGGTCGCGGTCATCGTGATGACGGCCCCCCTGCTGTTGCCCATCATCACACAGGCTGGTTTCGACCCCTACTGGTTCGCGGTCGTGCTGACGATCAATATGGAAATCGGGCTCATCACGCCACCCGTGGGGCTCAATCTTTTCGTTATCAACGCCATCGCGCCGAACATTCCCACGAGAACCGTGCTATGGGGAGCGCTACCCTACGTGCTGGTGATGCTGCTGGCGATTGTCATCCTCTGCATCTTTCCGGAATTGGCGACTTGGCTGCCGGACAAGGCGATGGGCGTTTCGCGTTGAACGGAAATTATTAGTTGCAATAGAAACTAAAATCCGGCAGTTTCCGCCCCGTATGCGAACACTTGTTCGCAAAGCGCCCTTTTAAGCGTGCGCCAGTTGGTATTGTGTAATACCAACCAAAAAAGAAAACGGAGGAATGCTTATGAAACTCAATCGCCGTTCGCTTCTGTTGGGCATGGGGGGCGCCGTTGCGGCACCGCATGTGATCACCAGCGCCAAGGCCGAGCCGGTCGTCACGCTCAAGCTCCATCATTTTCTCCCGCCTGTCTCCAACGGCCACGCAAAGATGCTCGCGCCGTGGGTCAAGAAGGTCGAGGACGACAGCCAGGGCAAGATCAAGATCAACATCTTCCCCTCCATGCAGTTGGGCGGCACCCCGCCGCAGCTCTACGATCAGGCGCGCGACGGCGTTGTCGATATCGTCTGGACCCTGCCCGGTTCGACGCCGGGCCGCTTCCCGACGACGGAAGTTTTCGAGCTGCCGTTCATCTGCGCCCAGAGCGGACTGGCCAACGCACAGGCGGCACAGGAATTCGCCGACAATCACCTCAAGGACGAGGTGAAGGACGTCAAAATTCTGTCTTACTGGGCGCATGACGGCGGCCTGATCCACGCCAACAAGCCCATCAAGACGATGGAAGACCTGAAGGGCCTGCGTCTGCGCAACCCGACGCGCCTCGCCGGCGAGGCGCTCAAGGCTCTCGGCGCGACCTCCGTCGGCATGCCGGTGCCCCAGGTTCCGCAGAGCCTCGCGCAGAAGGTGATCGACGGTGCGGTCATCCCGTGGGAAGTGGTTCCGGCGGTGAAGGTGCATGAACTCGTCAAGTATCACACCGAGATTCCGGGTTCGCCCGCACTCTATTCGGCCAGCTTCTTCCTCGCGATGAACAAGGCGAAATACGAGAGCATGCCGGCCGATCTCCGTGCGATCATCGACAAGAACTCGGGCCAGGCCTTCGCCCGTCTCGCCGGCAATATGTGGGACGATGAATCCAAGCGCATACGGGCACTCGTCCAGCAGCGTGGCAATGTCATCGGCCAGATCTCCACCGACGAGAAAGCCAAGTGGATCAAGGCGACCGAGGGCGTCTACACGGACTGGATCGCCCAGATGAAGGAAAAGGGGATCGACGGCGCGAAATATGTCGCCGAAGCCCGCAAGCTGGTCGCGAAGTACGACAAGGCCTGACACCCACGCCTTTCCAGCGCATAAAGAACGCCTGCCGAATCTCATTCGGCGGGCGCTCGGGTGAGTATTTGCCAATTGGGGGAGACAAGATGGCAGAGACTGCTGAGGCATCCTGCGCCGGGCGGCGCCGGTGGCTTGAAATCATCACGGGCTGGATTGCCATCGGCGGCGGGGTACTCACGCTCGCGGTATCATTCCTCGTAGTTGTCTCCGTACTCGGGCGCTGGCTCTTTCGGGTGCCTATCGACGGCGATTTCGAATTCGTCGAGATGGCAACCGCGCTCGCTGTGTTTTCCTACCTACCGCTGACCCAGGCCCGCCGCGGGCACATCATGGTCGATACCTTCACCATGCGTTTCCGCCAAAGCGCGCGCGACCTCATCGATGCGTTCTGGGATCTTGTCTACGCGCTGATGCTTGGCTTCTGCGCCTTCGCTCTGTTCTTCGGCACGGCGAACATGTTCGGCAACGGACAGACGACCATGCAGCGGCAATTACCGATCTGGCCGAGCATCGGCCTCTCCGCGATCCTGTGCACCATCGCGGCGCTTGTCGGCGTGGTCACCGCGCTCTCTCTCTATCGCCGCGCCAAGGGGGGAGCAAAGGCATGAGCGCGACCTCCATTGCTCTCGTCGGCTTCGCGATCATGCTGCTGATGATCGCCCTCAGGGCACCGATAGGACTTGCGATGCTCATCGTCGGCGCCGGCGGCTACATCCATATCGCGGGCGAGCCGGCGTTCTTCAACTACATGAAGACGAATTCCTACCACCAGTTCGCCAACTACACGCTTTCGGTCATCCCGCTGTTCATCCTGATGGGGGCGCTCGCCGAGAGGGCCGGCATCGCTTCAAGCCTGTTCAAGGCGGCGGAGCGGGCCTTCGGTAACATGCGCGGCGGGCTTGCGATGGCCGTCATCGGCGCCTGCACTGCCTTCGGCGCGATCTGCGGCTCCTCCGTCGCGACCACGGCCACATTCGGGCGAGCCGCGATGCCCGAGTTGACCCGCTACCGCTACGACGGGGGCCTCGCGACCGGCACGATAGCGGTCGGCGGCACGCTCGGCATCCTGATCCCGCCCTCGGTGATCCTCGTCATTTACGCAATCACCACCGAGCAGAACATCGCCAAACTGTTCCAGGCCGCGCTCATTCCCGGCCTGCTCGCAGCCCTTTTCTACTGCTGCGCGATCGCCTTCGTCGTCTGGCGCAACCCGGAGCTCGCGCCGCAAGGCGAAGCGATCGTCATCGAAAAGGAAAAGCAGCCGCTCTGGCCGAAGCTCCTCGGCGGGCTGATCGTCATCGCCGCGGCGGTTCAGGCTTTCCGCGGCGCCGACGTCACCTTCTCGGTGATGATCGGCGCCCTCGGCCTTTTGATCGCCCTCGTCGACGTGGCAGTGATGCCGGCGATCGTCATCGCCATCATCGTGGTCGGAGGAATCTACGGCGGAGTCTTCACACCGACCGAAGGCGCCGCCGTCGGGGCCGTGGCAATGCTCGTCGCCGGCCTGCTGAAGCGGACGCTCGATTTCGCCAGCATTCTCGAGGCCCTGCGCCAAACGGCCGAGACCTCCGGAATGATATTCCTGATCCTGCTCGGCGCGGAGGTTTTCGGTGCCTTTCTCGCGCTGTCGCAATTGCCCACGACCGCCGCCACGATGATCTCCAATTCCGGCTTTTCGCCCTACATGGTGCTGGTGGCGATGCTGGGCTTCTACATCCTCCTCGGGGCAGTGATGGACGAGCTGGCGATGATCCTTCTCACACTTCCGGTGTTTTTCCCGGTGATCCAGGCGCTCGACTTCGGCATGCTGCCGGACGATGTCGCGATCTGGTTCGGCATTCTGGTGCTGATGGTCGTCGGCATCGGACTGACCGCTCCGCCGATCGGGCTCAATGTCTTCGTGATTGCCTCGATCGCCAAGGACGTGCCGATCATCAAGACCTATCGCGGCGTATTGCCTTTCCTGGTCACGGACGTGATCCGGCTCGTCCTCGTTGTGCTGTTTCCGGGCCTCGCGCTGTGGCTCGTCCGGTTCTTCAGCTAGGCCGACGGATAACGGCGCGGCACGAGACCGGCCTGGAACCAGCGAACGAAGGTCTCGATCGAGAAGACCGGTAAGCCGGTGGCCGCGCGGATATCGGCAGCATAGGGAATCATGTTCGTGCATTCGAGCACGATGGCGCCGAGGTCGGGATTGGCGGCAGCCAGCGCGCGCGCCGCGTCAACGTTGTCCTCCCGCGCGAGCTCGACATCGAGTTCGAGTTCGTTGTCGAGCAGCACGCGGGTGAACTCACGCCCGCCCTCGGTGGAGCCGATCGGGGTTCCGGCAGGAACCTCCGCCTTTTCGAGATGCTTGGGCGTGAGGCTCTTGGCGGAGACGGTCAGAATGCCCGCACGTTTGCCCGCCGGCAGCAGAGCATTGACCATGCGCACCTGCATCAGGGACGAGGTCGCGACCGGAACCCGCACCGCATCGGCAAGTTCCTGCTGGAACAGCGAGAGAAAGCCGCAATTGGTCGTGATGCCATCGACCCCGTCGGCGACAAGCTCCTTCGCAGCAGCGATGAAGACATCGAGCAGCCCCTCTGCCCCCCGTCGGACCACCCTGTCCGGGCTCGCGGAGCGCACGACCTTGTAATGAACCGGAAAGGGCCAGGTGAGCGCGTTGCCCATATCACCGGGGATGCGCGGAAAGCGCGCTTCCAGCATCAGGATGCCGACGCTTGCGCCATAGACTGCCTTGCCGCCCATCGCTTTGCGTGAATTCCCGCTCATCTCAGCTTCCCGTCTTTCGAACCGGCGTCCGGAACAGCGTTTCGGAACCGGAGACATAGATATTGGAATAGCCTTCGCGCACGGCGGCGACGATCTGATCCATGCGCTTGGCGATATGCCCGCGCATCACCGAAGCTGCCCTTTCGAGGTCACGCGCCTCGATTGCCGCCATGATCGCACGGTGCTCGCCTTTCGTCCTGTCGGTGCTGTTTGCCATATCGACCCAGCGGATGAAGCGGATGCGCTCATTGAGCCGCTCCAACTGGTGAACCAGTTCCGCATTGCCCGAGAGCCGTGCGATCCCGATGTGGAAAGCCTCGTCCAACGCGGTCATCTCACGGATCGTGAGGCCTTCGACACTGAGCCCCTCGGCGTAGAGGGCATCGCGCAAGGCTGCGATATCCCCATTCCCCCCCCGCTCCACCGCACGGCGGACCGCAGCCAGTTCAATCACCTCGCGCAGCTCATAGAGATCGAAAATCGATTGCGGATCGAGCGCGCGACAGAAGAAGCCACGACCGGGGACAAAATCGATCAACTGTTCGGCAACGAGGCGGTTCAACGCCTCGCGCAAGGGCGTGCGGCTAGCGTCCAGCGCCTGCGCGAGCGCGACCTCGTTGAGCCGTTCGCCGGGGCGAAAGCGGAAATCGACCGCCATGTCCTTCAGTCGCGCGTAAAGCGCTTCAACCCGCCCCTCGCTCATTGCTGCCCCCGCGCCGGACCAAGCCTGGTACCTTGCCACAAGGAAAAGCATTGACACAGACAGGTCGCGCTTTCAACATACATATCTGTATACAGATCTGGACACAAAAAAGGCACCCCGTGAGCACCACACTCGGCAACCAGATGAACGGCGCGGAAGCGATGGTGCGGATGCTCGAGGCGCATGGCGTCACGCATATGTTCGGGCTGTGCGGCGACACGACGCTGCCGTTCTATGACGCCCTCGCGCGGCTCGATCATTCGATCACGCATTTCCTCACGCGCGACGAGCGCCACGCCGCCTACATGGTGGACGGCTATGCGCGCGTTACCGGCAAGCCCGGCATCTGCGAGGGCCCGTCCGGCGGCGGCGCGACCTATATCCTTCCCGGCCTTGTCGAGGCTAACGACAGCTCCATCCCGATCCTGGCCATCACCACCGATGTCGCCACGACCTCGCGCGGGCGCTATCCCCTTACCGAACTCGATCAGGTGGCGTTGTTCCGTCCCGTTACCAAATGGAACGCCTCGCTCGACAACGCCGGGCGGCTTCCAGCGATGATCCGCAAGGCATTCCGCGAGATGACGACGGGACGACCGGGCTCGGTGCACCTCGCGCTACCCTTCGACACCCAGAAGGGTACGGTTGAGGCCAGCGAAGTCTGGGCGGAGAGCCGGCACATCCAGTTTCCCGCAAACCCTGCCGGGCCGGACCCTGCCGCCGTTTCCGCCTTGGCGGATGCGCTTCTCTCGGCAGGCCGCGGCGTCATCATCTGTGGCGGCGGGCCGGTCATCGCCGGGGCCTTCGATCCGTTATTGCGACTCGCGCGGATGCTCGACATGCCGGTCGCGACCAGCGTTTCGGGACAGGGTGCCATAGCGGAAACTGACCCGCTCGCCGTCGGCGTCGTCGGCTCGAACGGCGGCGTGAACGCGACCCGCGCTGTGGTCGAGGAAGCGGATGTCGTGCTCTTCATCGGTTGCCGCGCCGGCTCGGTGACGAGCGAGCGCTGGCGTTTCCCAAAGCCTGGGGCACGCATCCTGCACATCGACAGCGATCCGGCCGTGCCGGGCACGAACTATCCGACCGAGGTCGCGCTTGTTGCCGATGCCCGTCTAGCACTCGAGGCGCTGGTGATGGCGCTGGAAAAAAGGCCCGGCCTGCCCTCGCAGGACGGACAGGCACGCGCTACCCAAGCCTGGAAGCAAAAACTTGCTGCCTTCGCGCCGCTCGCTGCATCCGCCGAACGACCGATACGGCCCGAGCGGGTGATTGCGACACTTGCACGGCTGCTCGATGACGACGCTATCGTCGTCGCCGACCCCGGAACACCCTGCCCTTATGTTTCCGCCCATTACCGCTGGCGGAAGCCCGGACGGCATTTCATCACCAACCGGGCGCACGGCGCGCTCGGTTATGCGCTGGCGGCATCGATGGGGGCGCATATCGGCCGATCGGGCGTGAAGACCGTCAACCTCATGGGCGACGGTTCGTTCGGCTTCGCTTGCGGCGAGTTCGAAACCATGGTCCGTTACCGGATGCCGATTACCTCGATCGTCTTCTCGAACTCGACCTACGGCTGGATCAAGGCCGGCCAGAATTCCGGGTTCGGCCAGCGCTTCTACAATGTCGACTTCAACCGCACCGACCACGCGGCGGTCGCAAGTGCCTTCGGGGTTAAGGCCTGGCGGGTCGAGGACCCGGAACAGCTTGAGCACGTCATGCGCGAGGCACTCGATCATGACGGCCCCAGCCTGATCGATGTCATCTCGCAACCGCTGCATGAGGCGGCGGCCCCCGTCAGCGAGTGGGTCGCCTGATGCAAGAGGCGGCCGGGATCGGAATGAGCGGAAACGACCTGCCGGTCGCGGTGATCGGGGCGGGGATCGTCGGGGTTTCGACGGCGATCTGGTTGCAGCGCGCAGGGGTTCCGGTCCTTCTCATCGACCGGAAGGAGCCGGGGGAAGGCGCAAGCTTCGGCAACGCCGGTGTGCTCGCATCGAGTTCCATCGTGCCCGTGACGGTTCCGGGGCTGATCGCCAAGGCCCCACGGATGTTGCTCGATCCCGCACAGCCACTGTTCCTGAAATGGGGCCGTCTACCTGGACTGCTGCCGTGGCTCACGCGCTACCTCAGCCATTGCACCCGCGCGGAAGCGGAGCGCATTGCCGCCGCGCTCGCGCCGCTGATCGGCACTTCGGTGGAGGATCACCGGGCGCTGGCGCACGGCACCGGCGCCGAGCGCTATATCATCGAGACGCCTTACTGCGCCGTCTATCGCGACCGGGCGGATTTCGAGAGCGATGCCTTCGGTTGGAACCTTCGCCGTCATCACGGCCACCGATGGGACGAAATCGAGGGAGAGGCTGTTCGCGAAGCCGAACCGCTGCTCGGCGGCGATCATCGATTCATGGTGCGCGTGTACGGCAACGGTCGGATATCCGATCCCGGCGAATACGTAAAAGCGCTGGCTCGCCACGCGATTGCACGAGGTGTCCGTTTCATCCGTGCGGAGGTTGAGGACTTCGTGATCGAAGATAAGGCGATCCGAGGAATCCGGATAAGCGGCGAAACGATCCCCTGCGGTGCGGTCGCGGTCACAGCCGGTGCGTGGTCCGGCAAGCTGACCCGTCGGCTGGGTCTTTCGATTCCGCTTGAAAGCGAGCGCGGCTACCACATCGAACTCGTCGAGCCGAGCGCCATGCCGAACGGCACGTTGCTGATTGCGGGGGGCAAGTTCGTCATCACACCGATGGACGGAAGGATCCGCCTCGCGGGGTTTGTGGAGTTCGGCGGCCTCGACGCCGGCCCTTCGCGCGCCCCGATCGAATTGCTGAAGCGCCATGCGCTCACGTTCCTCCCGGGAATCCGGTGGAAGGAAACCCGCGAATGGCTCGGGCACCGCCCTGCGCCGTCCGATTCCATTCCCCTGATCGGCGCCGTCGAAACCATCGGCGGCGTCTATCTCGGCTTCGGTCATCACCATGTCGGCCTCACCGGAGGGCCGAAAACTGGCACCATCCTTGCCAGCCTCGTCTCCGGAACCCGACCAAATTTGGACCTTGCACCTTACTCACCGATGCGGTTCCAATAGGTCGTTGGAATAAGAATGCCGAAACAAGGCTTGGGAGAATGAATATGAAAAAACTGATTGCTCTGTCCGGAGGCGTTGCTCTGGCCGCTCTGGGTGCTTCGTCTGCGTCCGCGCAGCAGAAGTGGGACATGCCCATGGCCTATCCGGCCACGAATTATCACTCGCAAAATGGCGAGGCTTTCGCGAAATGCGTGAACGCCGGCTCCGGCGGAAAAGTAAACATCGTGGTTCACGCCGGCGGCTCGCTGGTCAACGGCAACGACATCAAGCGCGCGGTGCAGACCGGACAGGCGCCGATCGGCGAGCGTCTGCTTTCCGCTCACGCCAAGGAGAACGCCCTGTTCGGCCTCGACTCGGTGCCGTTCCTCGCGACTTCTTTCAAGGATGCGGACAAGCTGTGGAAGGCCGCGCAGCCGAAGATCGAGGAAGCGCTCGGAAAGCAGGGGCTCGTTTATCTCTATTCCGTGCCGTGGCCGCCGCAGGGCTTCTACTTCAAGAAGGAGGTCAATTCGGCCGCCGACATGAAGGGCATCAAGTTCCGCGCCTACAATGCCGCAACCGCGCGCATCGCCGCCCTTGGTGGCATGGTACCGGTGCAGATCGAGGCGGCGGAACTCAGCCGTGCGCTCGCGACCGGTGTCGCCGACAGCTTCATCTCCTCGGGCTCGACGGGCGTTGACTCGAAGGTCTGGGAAAGCCTGACGCATTTCTATGATGTTCAGGCCTGGCTGCCGCGCAACACCGTGTTCGCCAACAAGGCCGCCTTCGACAAGCTTGATGCCGCCACGCAGAAGGCTTTCAAAAGCTGCGCCGCGACGGCCGCCGCCGATGGCGCCAAGAAGGCCGAGGAACTGACCGCTGGCTATCTTGAGACGCTCAAGAAAAACGGCATGAAGGTGCTCGCGCCGAGCGCTGCCCTCAAGGCAGACCTCGTCAAGATGGGCAAGACCATGACCGACGAGTGGGTCGCGACCGCCGGCGCCGACGGCAAGGCAATCATCGACGCCTTCAGCAAGTAAGGCGACTTCCACCCATCGCGGGCGGGGCCGAAACCCCGCCCTCTTTCTCACGGTTGGAAGGACCAATATGTCCCGAACTCTTGCTACCCTGCGTCCGTTTCTCGACAGGCTCTATCGTTCCGCCGCGGTTCTGGCCGCGCTCTGCCTGATCGCCATTCTCGCTGTGATCGTGGCGCAGATGGTGACGCGCTGGATTTCGGTGCCCTTCCCCGGCTCCTCTGAATATGCCGGTTACCTGATGGCTTCGGCCTCGTTCCTCGCCTTCGCCCATGCTCTCAATCGCGGGGCGCATATCCGCGTCAATCTGCTCCTGAAAGCGCTTGGCCATCGCGCCAGACCGGTCGAGTTGTGGTGCTACCTGATCGGGACCGCGGCCTCCTGGTACATGGCGTGGTTCGCGGTGCGGATGGTCTATTTCTCCCATATCCTGGGCGATTATTCGCAAGGACAGGACGAATTGCCCATGTGGCTGCCGCAGATCCCCATGGCGCTCGGTGCAATCATTCTCGCAATCGCTTTCCTCGACAATCTCCTGACCCTGATCGCGACCGGCAAGGACAACGTGGTCCTCGATCCCCACGCCGTCCAGCACGTGGAGAGCTGAGTCATGGAACAGTTGCTCCCCGTCGCGCTCTTCCTGTTCGTCCTCTTCCTTCTGCTCGGCACCGGCGTCTGGGTCGGGCTGGCCCTGCTCGGCGTTGCCTTTGTCGGCATGGAACTCTTCACGACGCGCCCCGTGGGGGACGCGATGATGACGCAGATCTGGCGGACCTCCTCCTCCTGGTCGCTGACGGCGTTGCCGCTCTTTATCTGGATGGGGGAGATTCTCTTCCGAACGCGGCTGTCGGAAGACATGTTCAAGGGTCTGTCCCCCTGGATGGCGCGCCTGCCCGGTGGGTTGATGCACACCAATGTCGTCGGTTGCACGATTTTCGCCGCCGTTTCCGGCTCCTCGGCGGCGACGCTGACCACCGTCGGCAAGATGACGGTGCCGGAACTCATCAAGCGCAATTATCCGGAGCAGATGGTAATCGGCACGCTCGCCGGCGCCGCGACGCTCGGCCTGATGATCCCACCTTCGCTGACGCTGATCGTCTATGGCGTCACGATCAACGAATCGATCACGAAGCTCTTCATTGCCGGCATTATTCCCGGCCTCGTGCTCTCGGCGCTGTTCATGGGGTACGTCATGATCGCCGCGAAGCTCTCGAAGAATTTCAACCCGACGCCTGAACCGCAGATGACCTTCGCCGAGAAAGTTGCGAACTCGCGCTTTCTCATCCCAGTGGTGCTGTTGATCCTGCTTGTCATCGGGTCGATGTATCTCGGCTTCGCGACCGCGACGGAAGCCGCCGCCTTCGGCGTTATCGGCGCGCTCGCGCTGGCGATCGCGCAAGGCGCGCTCGATTGGCAGAGCTTCAAGGACAGCCTGATGGGCGCGACGCTGACCTCGGCAATGATCGCGCTCATTCTTGCCGGCGCGTCGTTCCTCTCCCTGTCGATGGGCTTCACAGGCCTGCCGCTGGCGCTCGCGACCTTCATCAAAAGCCTCAATCTCTCGCAGTTCGAGCTGATCATGGCGCTTCTGGTGTTCTACATCATCCTCGGCTGCTTCGTGGACGGCATT
>DAORNC010000001.1:57682-58899 GCA_035440785.1 Rhabdaerophilum sp.
CGATCGCCGTCGTCGAGCCGATGATCCGGGACGCCGGCATCGACATCATCTGGTTCGGCATCTTCATCGTCGTAGTGGTCGAGATGGCGCAGATCACGCCGCCGGTCGGCTTCAACCTTTTCGTGCTGCAAGGCATGACACGGCACGAGATGAACTACATCGCCCGCGCCGCCTTTCCGATGTTTCTCATCATGATCGTCATGGTGTTCATCCTGATCGCCTTCCCGTGGTTGGCGACATGGCTGCCGGAGAACATGGCACAGCGGCCGACCTGAGCTATTCAGTATCCTGCATACGGGCTGGACATTTGCGGCTCGTGTGAAAAACTGCCCCGGAACGATCCGTCGGAGAAGCGGAACCATGATCGCAAGGCGGACGAAGAACCGCTGCGGAAACAAGACCATTGGAGGAAAGCGCATGAAGAAACTCATTTCAGCATTTGTTGCCGCCACCTGCCTTGCGGGTATTTCCGCCGCCTCCGCAGAGCCGCTCCGGCTGATGACCGGACCGCAGGGCGGGATCTGGGTGCCGCTCGGCGGCCAGCTCAAGGACATCTGGGAAAAGGCCATTCCGGGGCTGAGCGTCCAGGCCCTGCCGGGTGCCGGCGTCGCCAACGCCAAAGGCATCGAGACCGGCAAGGCCGAGATTGGTTTCGGCAACACCATCACGACAGCCGACGCGGTGAAGGGCAACAAGCCGTTCGAGAAGCCCTATGCCTCGCTTTGCAACATCGGCACGCTCTATCCGCAGTATTTCCAGGTGATCGTGATGGCCGACAGCGGCATCAACGCGATCAAGGACATCAAGGGCAAGGCGCTGACGACCCAACCGAAGGGCAATACCGGTGAAATGATCACCCAGAACATGCTGAGCGTCGCTGGCCTTACGTACAACGATGTCAAGGCGAGCTTCGTCTCCTACACCGACAGCGCGACGCAGATGAAGGATAACCAGGCGCAGATGTTCACGCTCGGCACCGGCATCCCGGCCGCTTCGGTGATGGATATCGCTGCCGGACGCGACATCAAGCTGATCGACATGGCCGACATGATTGCCGGCATGAAGAAGATCAACCCCGGCTACACCTTGCTCGACGTGCCGGCTGGCACCTATCCCAAACAGGATAAGGCTGTGAAGGTGATCGGCTACGCGACCCACCTCGCGGTGAGCTGCAAGCTGCCTGAAGACATGGTCTACAAGATGACCAAGGCGATCAT
>DAORNC010000001.1:59082-61198 GCA_035440785.1 Rhabdaerophilum sp.
GTTCCTCGACAGCTAGCTGACAAGCAGGGTTCCGATGAAGCTGGATCTTTCGCGTGCGGGGCTGTTGCGCCTCGCGGTTGCCGTCATCTCCGTCGCGATGGCGGCCTACCACATCGATGTGATCTGGCGTGGTGCTCCGGAGGCCATTCTCTTCCGGGGCATGCACCTTGCTTTCGTGCTGACGCTTGTCTTCCTGCTCTACCGGCGCACCGAGGCCAAAACGGACGGGCCGACCTCGGACGAGATGAAGGCAATTGACACACGCCTGCCCAGCCTTGCCGACTGGGCGTTGCTTGCCCTCGGCCTCACCTCGATCTTCTATCTGTTCGTCAACTACGACTACGTCGTGAACCGCATCTACTACGTCGACGATCTGACGAACATGGACATGGCGCTGGCCGTCGTCCTCACCCTGATCGTGCTGGAAGCCACGCGCCGGGTGATCGGCTGGGCGTTGCCGCTCACCGCGCTCGTCTTCCTCGCCTACGGGCTGATGGTCGCGAAGATGGAGCCGATGCGGCTGCTTGACCAGCTCTACATGACCACGGAGGGCATCTTCGGCATCCCGCTCTCGGTCTCCGCCTCCTACGTGCTGATCTTCGTGCTTTTCGGCAGTTTCATGGAACGCACGGGCACCGGGCAGCTCTTCATGGATTTCGCCATGAGCCTGACGGGTTCGAGCGCCGGCGGACCCGGCAAGGTCTCTGTTATGAGCTCGTCGCTGTTCGGGACGATTTCCGGGAGTGCAGTCGCCAACGTCATGGTCGATGGGCCGATCTCCATTCCGCTGATGAAGCGTTCCGGTTTCACGCCCGCCTTCGCGGCCGGCGTCGAATCCGTCGCCTCGACCGGCGGCCAGATCATGCCGCCGATCATGGGCGCTGCGGCTTTCGTGATGGCCGAATTTCTGGCAGTCTCCTATGGGCAGGTGGTGCTCTGGGCGCTTCTGCCGGCGCTGCTCTATTACGTCGCCTGCTTCGCCGCCGTGCATTTCGAGGCAAAACGGCTCGGTTTGATGGGGTTGCCGCGCGCGGAACTGCCCCGCCTGGGGATGGTGCTGCGCGAGCGCGGACATCTGTTTATTCCGGTGCTCGGCATCCTGACGGTCATGTATTCAGGCTATAGTGCGCCGCTCGCAGCGCTGACCGGGACCATGCTGTGCTTTCCCGTGGCGGCCTTGCGCAAGTCGACCCGACAATACGTCAACTGGCGCAATGTTCTCGATGCCTTCGTCGATGGCGCGCGCAACGCGCTTGGCGTCGCGGCGGCCTGTGCCTGCGCCGGCATCGTCATCGGCGTCGTCACGCTTTCGGGGGCCGGCATCGTCTTCACACAGTTCGTCGTCGGCCTTGCGCAGGACACGCTGCTGATCGCGCTGATCCTCACCATGATCGCCGGCATCGTACTCGGGATGGGCATGCCGACCACGCCCGCTTATATCATCATGACATCGCTGCTCGTTCCGGCGATCATCAAGCTCGGCGTCATTCCGCCGGCGGCGCATATGTTCGCGTTCTACTTTGCGATCCTGTCCGCCATCACGCCACCGGTCGCACTTGCGGTCTTTGCGGCGGCCGGGCTTGCGAAAGCCGATCTCTGGTCGAGCGGCTGGGCGGCCGTTCGAATCGGCGCGACGGGCTTCCTGATCCCATTCGTCTTCGTTTACGAACCGGCCCTGCTCATGATCGGAAGCTGGATGGATATCCTCCATGTCACCGTCACGGCGACGGCGGGCTGTACTCTGCTTGCGGCCGGTCTTCACGGTTATCTCATCGGGCCCGCGAGCCTGTGGCAGCGTGTGGCGCTCGCCATCGCCGCGTTCCTGCTCGTGAAGCCGGGGATCTGGACCGATATCGCCGGGGCCGCTCTCGCGGTGGCGATCGTGACGATCCAGCTTCACGAAAAACGACGGATTTCCTCCGCTGCGCCCGTCGGGCGTTGAACGCGAAGCAATATCTGCCGGTAAGCCAGAGCCGCAGCAAACAGGGCCGACTGGAGCACGACGATCGTCGGGCCCGTCGCGCTGTCGGCATGGAAGGATATCAGCGTGCCGCCGGCCGATGCGATGGTCGCGCTCACTGCCGAGATTGCCAGCATCGCATCGAAGCGGCGGGCG
>DAORNC010000001.1:61225-64999 GCA_035440785.1 Rhabdaerophilum sp.
GCCCGGCGTGATCAGCATCGCGATGACAAGAATGACGCCGACGGCCTTCAGCGACGCGACTATCGTCAACGCGAGGAAGGCCAGCAGGCCGAAATGCAAGCGTGACACAGAAAGCCCGAGCGCCCGTGCCTGAATGGGATCGAAACAATAGACCACGAGATCACGACGGCGTGCGAGCACGAAAGCCACACTTGGAACCACGATTGCCGCGACCTCCCAGATATCGCGGGCGGTGACGCCGAGCATGTTGCCGAACAGGATGTGGTTGAGGTGCTGGTCGGTGTCGATCTTCACGAACATCACCATTCCGAGTGCAAACATGCCGGAAAAGACGATCGCGAGGACGGCATCCTCCTTCAGTCGGGAGGTGGCTCGCAGGTGTCCCGCCGCAGCCGCGCAACCGAGCCCGGCAACGAAGGCGCCGAGGGCCAACGGCACGCCGAGCACGTAAGCGCCGACGATCCCCGGCAGGACCGCGTGGGATACCGCATCACCCATCAGCGACCACCCCTTCAGCACAAGAAAGCAGGAAAGAACCGCGCAGGCGAGCCCGACCAGCAACGCAACGGCGAAGCCTCGCTGCATGAATTCATGTTGGAGCGGCACGAGAAACCATGCGTTAAGCGCACTCATGCCGATTCCTTCTCCGGCATGCGGGAGGCCCGGCGCGCCGCCAACACGCCATGCTTCGGTGCCAGAACATAGGCCAGAAAGAAGATCACGGTCTGCATCAGCACGATCAATCCGCCCGTCGCGCCATCAAGGAAGTAGCTCGCGTAGGCACCGATGGCACTGCTGAAGGCGCCAATGAGCGTCGCGATGGCGATCATCACGCCGAAACGATCCGTCAGGAGATAGGCCGTCGCACCAGGGGTGACGACCAGCGCGATAACGAGGATGACGCCCACCGTCTGAAGCGCCGCGACCGTGCAGGCACTCAGAAGCACAAAGAACAGCACCCGGAGGCGCCAGGGATCGAGTCCCACCGCCCGCGCCTGCGCTTCATCGAAAAAGGCCAGCATCAGGTCGCGCCAGCGAAAGGCCAGAACTACAAGCGCTACCCCGGCGATGGCGACGACCTGCACGATGTCCTCATCTGGGATCGCGAGAATATTGCCCATGATGATCGACTGAAGATTGACCGCCATCGGTCGTATCGATGCGATCAGCAACCCGATGGCGAAAAGCGAGGTGAACACGATACCGATGATCGCATCCTCGCGCAGGGCGGTAATCCGTCGCACGGCGGCGATACCGAGCGCCGCGATCACCCCGGAAGTGAAGGCGCCGAGCGCGTAGGGGAGCCCGGCGAGATAGGCGATGGCAACACCCGGCACCACCGAATGCGACAGAGCATCGCCCATGAGCGACCACCCCTTGAGAATGAGGTAGCAGGAAAGAAACGCGCAGACGGCACCCACCAGCGCCCCGACCCAGATGGCGCGGACCATGTACTGATAGCCGAAGGGTTCGAGCAGAAGGTCGATCATGGTTTCGCTTCGCCTTCGCGCGGGAGGGCGGAATTCACTGTCCGCTCGTCTCCCTTCTTGCCGTAGAAGACCAGCGGACGTTCATCGTCGGTCAGCACCGTCACACGGCGAGCGTCGTCATCGTCGTGAAGTTCGGTTCCGCCAAGCCGGACATGGCGGAGAACACCGCCAAAGGTCGCCGCGAGCTTGTCACGCGTGAAGGTTTTCTCGGTCGGCCCGAAAGCGAGCACGGTACGGTTGAAGAGGACAACGTGATCGCAGAACTCGGGTACTGAGCCGAGGTTGTGGGTCGAAACAAAAATCAGCGCACCCTCTTCCCGAAGCGTGCGGAGGAGCGCGACGATCTCGTTCTCCGTTTTCACGTCGATGCCGGTGAAGGGCTCGTCGAGCAGTATCACCGGACTTTCCTGCGCCAGCGCGCGGGCAAGGAAAACGCGCTTTTTCTGCCCGCCGGAAAGTTCACCAATCTGCCGGCGGCGTAGATTGCCCATGCCGACACGATGAAGCGCGATATCGACCGCCGCACGATCCCCTTTCGAGGGAATCCGTAATAGCCCCATCCGACCGTAACGTCCCATCATCACGACATCCTCGACGAGGACAGGGAAAGTCCAATCGACCTCCTCGCTCTGCGGCACATAAGCAACCAACCCCCGCTTCAGAGCCTCCCCCACCGGCAGACCTGCGATCCTCACGCTGCCTTGGGAAGGTTTGAGAAATCCCATCAGCGTCTTGAACAGAGTCGATTTTCCGGAGCCGTTCGGTCCAACGAGCGCACAGATCGAGGCCGGGCCGAGCAGGAAGCTCGCATCCGAAATCGCGCGGACTCCATTCGCATAGGCGACCGAGAGATGTTCGGCCTCGATGGAGGGTGACACGCGGTTCGTCTTCATCGGCCGAAGCCCTTGGCGATGGTATCGGTCGTCGTTTCCAGGAGCTTCAGGTAGGTTGGAACCGGACCATCGGCCGCCGACAGCGAGTCCACATAGAGCACGCCGCCGTAGCGGGCCTTCGTTTCCCGCGCGACCTGCTGCGCGGCGCGATCAGAGATGGTGCTTTCTGAGAAAATCACGGGGATCCTGTTTTTCGGAAACCGTGCTCTCGCTGAACACCACTGGCACCTTGTTCTTTCGCACGGCGTCGATCACCGCCCGCACCTGCTTCGGTGTTCCCTGCTCGTCGGCATTGATGGGCCAGAGGTAAACTTCGCGGAACCCGAACTCGCGCGTGAAATAGGAAAAGGCACCCTCGCTCGTCACCAGCACGCGCTGGGCTTCGGGAATATCCGCAAGCCGCATCCGAAGTCGCCCTGCAAGTTCCTGAATCCGCTTCGAATAGGCGGCGGCATTGCGGGCATAGACCTCCGCGTTTGCAGGATCGGCAGAGGCCAAGGCCTTGCGGATATTCTCGACATAGAGAAGAGCAGCGGATGACGACATCCACGCGTGCGGGTTGGGCTTGCCACTGTAGGCCCCCTCCCGGATCGGCATGACCTCGATCCCCTCGCTTGCGACGGCGCTCGGCACATCGCGAACGTTGGCGAAGAACTTCTCGAACCAGCGCTCGAGATTGAGTCCGTTCCACAACACGAGATGCGCCGACTGCGCTTTGACAACATCATGCGGCGTTGGCTGGTAATCATGGATCTCGCTGCCGGGGCGCGTGACTGATTCGACGATCGCCACGTCACCCGCGACATTCGCGGCAATGTCCTGGATGATGGTGAAGGTGGTCACGACGCGCAGCTTCTCGCCCGGTTGGCGCGCGAAAGCGCGTGGCGCGGCGAAGGCCGAAAAAATCGCAAGCAGGCCGAGAATGGAAAGGCGAAGCCAAGTGATACGCATGTGGCAGAACCCGTCAGGCGTGCAAGGCACCATCGCCCCCCTTCCACCTGTGATGCAGAGACAGATAGCGTGATGCTTCTATGCCGTCAATGCAAATAGGAATGATTTGCAACTGAAGCATACGGGATCAATCCGCCGATTGCCCGCTCCAACTTCACCGCTGCCTCGACCGCGGTCACTGGCACCCGGTGCAACAGGGCAATCCACAATTTGTCTAGACAATTGTTTTTTGCGATGCTTGAATTCGTTTCACGCCTATCCACACTGGGGAGACCTGACCGATGAAGACGACGCTCAAGACCCTTGCCTTTGTCACTGCCACCGCCCTTTCAGTGCCCGCTTTCGCCCAGGAAACCAAGGTTTCGATCGGTATGTCCGGTTGGACCGGTTTTGCGCCGCTGACGCTCGCCAAGGAAGCCGGCATCTTCAAGAAGAACGGC
>DAORNC010000002.1:0-15287 GCA_035440785.1 Rhabdaerophilum sp.
CGGCATTCACGGCACCGGGCTGGGGCTTTCGATCTGCCGCTCGGTTCTGCGTGCGCTCGGCGGTGACATCCATGTCGTGAGCACCCGAGGCCGGGGCACGACTTTCACGATCCTCCTGCCGGACGCCGACTTCGAACCGGGGGAGCCACGCCGTGCCGCTTGATGCAACCCGAACGCGCGCCGCCACGCACGTCATCCAGCCACGAACGTCCAAGCCCATCTTGCTGGTCGAAGACGACGCGACGCTCAATCGCCTGATCGTCGGCCAACTCGAACGCGCCGGATACAAGGCGCGCGGCGTCCTTCGCGCCGCGGATGCCGCAAGCGTAATCGTCGAGGACGAGCCGGCGCTGATCCTGCTCGACATTCGCCTGCCGGATCGCAACGGCCTCGATCTTCTCAGGGAACTCACCGCGATCTGCCCCGTTATCATGCTGACGGCGCATGGGGCGATCGATCAGGCCGTCCGGGCCCTGAAACTCGGTGCACACGATTACCTCACCAAGCCGGTGCGGGCGGAAGAGCTTGAAGTCGCCATCGAGCGTGCACTCGACCATGCCCAGCTCAAGCGCGACGGCGCCTTCCTGAAGGATCAACTCCAGTCGCTCACCACCACCTCGATGATCGGGGCGAGCGCAGCATTTACCGAGATCCGCCGCAAGATTGGCCTCTTCGCGCCGACGGACGCGACCGTGCTGATCCTTGGCGAAAGCGGCGTCGGCAAGGAGCTGGTCGCCAAGGCAATCCACGATTCAAGCTCGCGCGCGCCGGCGAGCTATGTCGCGATCGATTGTTCCACGTTGCAGGAAAGCCTGTTCGAATCCGAGCTTTTCGGCCACGAGCGCGGATCCTTCACCGGCGCGGACCGGCGCAAGCTCGGCCTGATCGAGGTTGCGGAGGGCGGTACCGTCTTTCTCGACGAAATCGGTGAACTCTCCCCGCCCCTGCAAGCAAAGCTCCTGCGCGTACTCGAAGTCGGGACCTTCCGGCGGATCGGCGGCGTCACCGATCTCAAGGCCAATGTCCGCTTCGTCGCCGCCACCAATCGCGACCTGCTGGCGATGAGCAGCGAGGGCAAGTTCCGCCTCGACCTCTATTACCGCCTCTCGCGTTTCGAATTGCGCGTGCCTCCGCTCCGCGAGCGCGCCGACGACGCGATGGAACTCGCACAGCATTTCGTGAAGACCCGCAATTTCAATCGCGGCATCGACAAGATTCTGGATCCCAGTGCGATCTCCGCCATCCGGGCCTATGCGTGGCCGGGCAATGTGCGCGAACTCAAGAACGTGATCGAGCGCGCGGTAGTCCTTTCCGCGCAACAGCGCTCGATCGACGCCGCCATGCTGGGGCTCGACCCGCGCAAGGCCGTCCAGCATGGCAGCGCCATCGAATTCAGCTTCGGGCGTCTTCCGTCGATCGACGAGTTGCAGAATTTCTATGTCGACACGTTGCTCAATCGCGGGGGATATAGCCGCGCGCGGATTGCCGAGGTGCTCAAGATCAGCGAGCGGACGGTCTACCGCATCCTCCAGCAGCGCCGGCAGACGAGCATCGCCAGCACCGCCTCCCCGGTCGAGGACGCGTAAGACCGTCAAATTTGCAGGATCGACTGCCTTTCTTTCAGCCTGTCCGATGTGGCACCAGGGCGAAATCGTCTTTTTCATTTAATTTCAAAGTCTTCCAGCGTTCGGCCCGATGGCACGTCGCCTGCTAGCCTGCAGGCGTTACGGGAGACTGAAAATGAAAATCAAGGACCATGCCAAGCCCCTCGCCGCCGTGGCGTTTCTGCTCGGAGGCAGCGCCGCGGCCGAAGCGCGTTACGCCAGTGTGCGCGACGGCTTCGAAAACGGCAACGTCGGCCAGTGGGCGGCGACCGGCGATGTCGGCCTTCGCCAGGTCGACGCCAAGTCGGCCGTCAAACCGCATTCCGGCAAGAAATTCGTCGTGCTGACCAATCCGATGCCGTTTCCCGGCACCTCCCTGACCGGCACGGTGACGTTGAACGCGCCGAAGGGCGCGGCATGCTCGCTCGAACTCTGGGTTCACGCGCCGGGCAGGACCGGGGCGCTCGCGCTGGCGGTCCGCGACGGCTTCGCGACCGGTGCCGTCGTCGCCGAACACAAGGTCTCCGCACCGGCGGTCTCGAAGCGCAAAAAGGCGAACGGCTACAGCGCCTACCGCCTCAATTTCCGTCACACCGGCACGCCGTTCTTCGTTTCAATCGATGCCCTCGGCCCGATCGAGGTGGCGATTGACGATTTCTCAATCGCCTGCCGCATCCGTTGAGAAGACGAAAGGACGTTTGCATGTATCGGAATATCGCGACTGCCCTGCTCTTTGTGGGATCGACGCTTCCCGCCGTTGCACAGGATATCAACGCCGGCAAGACCGTTTTCGCCCAGTGCCGCGTCTGCCATCAGGTCGGCGAAGGCGCCAAGCACTTGGTCGGCCCGCATCTCAACGGTCTGTTCGGCCGCACTGCCGGCACAACAGAAGGCTACAGCTACTCCGACGCGAACAAGAAGTTCGGCAAGACCTGGGATGACCCCACCTTCACGACCTACATCAAGGACCCGAAAGGCGTCGTTCCCGGCACCAAGATGGCCTATATAGGCCTCAAGGACGACAAGAAGATCGCCGATCTTGTCGCCTACCTGAAGAGCTTCGGGCCGGACGGCAAGGTGAAGTGAGCCATTCGCGGCACGGGCTTATGTGCCGCGACGACCGTGTGGCTCTATCCACCCCCTTAGTCGTGGTAGCCCCGGTCCTGGCGGAATGTCGCGCCCCTCGCGGCATTCCGCCTTTTTTAATTTGTCGGCGCGAGTGTAGACCTCCGGTGCCATGCCGCTATAAGGCGTCACGATCAGTCCTGCGCAATTCCGCCGGGACCTCGCTTTTCGACGCCCGGATTTGACGCCAGCATGACTTCCGACGCCGCAGCGCCCGCCAGCGTTTTCGAAACCGAAACGCGCCGCCGGCGAACCTTCGCCATCATCTCCCACCCGGACGCCGGCAAGACGACGTTGACGGAAAAGATCCTGCTGTTCGGCGGCGCGATTCAGCTTGCCGGCGAGGTCAAGGCCAAGCGCGGCGGCGCCGCCACCCGATCAGACTGGATGAAGATCGAGCGCGATCGTGGTATTTCGGTCGTCACCTCGGTGATGACTTTCGAATATCGCGGCCACATCTTCAACCTCCTCGATACACCCGGCCACGAGGACTTCTCGGAAGACACCTACCGTACCCTGACCGCCGTCGATGCCGCCGTGATGGTGATCGACGCGGCGAAGGGCATCGAGGCGCGCACCCGCAAGCTGTTCGAGGTCTGCCGCCTGCGCGACATTCCCATCGTCACTTTCGTCAACAAGCTCGATCGGGAATCGCGCGATCCCTTCGACCTGCTCGACGAAATCGAAAAAACGCTGGCGCTCGACACCTCGCCGGTGAACTGGCCGATCGGTCAGGGAAAAAGCTTCGCCGGCACCTTCAACTTCACCAACAACACCATCCGGCAGGTCGATGACGACAGCGCCGCGAAACCCGTCTCCGGCGCAACCGATCCCGCACTGCTTGCGCTCCTGCCCGGTTTCGAGCGTGACGCCTTTGCCGAATCCGCCGAACTCGCGCGCGAAGCCTCGAAGCCGTTCGATCTCCCGGCCTTTCTCGAAGGACACCTGACGCCGGTGTTTTTCGGCTCGGCGCTGCGCTCATTCGGCATCCGCGAACTCATGGATGCAATGACCGATTTCGCGCCCTCACCGCGCCCGCAGGCCGCCAACCTGCGCGAGGTGCAGCCGACGGACCCGAAGATGAGTGGGTTTATCTTCAAGATCCAGGCGAACATGGACCCCAACCACCGCGACCGCATCGCTTTTCTGCGCGTCTGCTCGGGCAAACTCTCTCGCGGCATGAAAGCCAAGCTCGTGCGCACGGGCAAGCCGATCAGCCTCAACGCGCCGCAATTCTTTTTCGCGCAGGACCGCTCGATCGCGGACGAGGCCTATGCCGGCGACGTGGTCGGCATTCCCAACCACGGCACGCTCCGGATCGGCGACACGCTGACCGAAGGCGAGGAACTGATTTTTCGTGGCATTCCAAGCTTCGCGCCGGAAATCCTGCGCCGCGTCTCGCTCAAGGATGCGATGAAGGCCAAGAAGCTGCGCGAGGCGCTTCAGCAGCTGGCCGAGGAAGGCGTGGTGCAACTCTTCCTGCCGCATGACGGCTCAGGTGCGATCGTCGGTGTGGTCGGTGCGCTGCAACTCGATGTGCTTCAGGCGCGGCTGGAGGCTGAATACGGCCTGCCCGTCGCCTTCGAGCCAACACGCTTTTCGCTGTGTCGTTGGATCAGCGCCGAAAACCCGGCCGATCTCGAAGCCTTCATGGATCGGCACCGCTCCGCTATCGCCAACGATCTCGACGGCGCGCCAGTGTTTCTCTCGCCGAGCCAGTTTTCGCTCGAATACGATGCACAGCGCACGCCTGGCCTGATCCTCAAGGACGTCAAGGAATACCAGAAATCGTCCGAAGGCTGAGCGGCAGCTTGATCGACTCTTGCGGTATGCCGCATACACAGCCTAGGCTGTTGCACCCCCTTATCCCGTGGACTGCACCATGCCCTCCGATCTCGTTTCCCGTTCCGCGCTCGCGGTTGTTGATCTTCTCGCGCGCGGCGAGGTGACGCCGCTCGATTGCCTCGACGCGCTTGAAAACCGCATCGGTCTTGTCGACAAGGATGTCAACGCCCTGCCCACCGTCGATTTCCAGCGCGCGCGCCGCGCGGCAAAAGCAGCGATGGCGCGCCCGCCCGCCGAGCGGGGCGCGCTCATGGGCCTGCCGGTTGCTATCAAGGATCTGACCGACGTCGCCGGGATGCGCACGACCTACGGTTCACCTATCTTTGCCGATCATGTCCCCGATGCCTCAGACCCGCTGGTCCAGCGATTGGAGGGCGAAAGCGGGGTGATCTACGCCAAGACCAACACGCCCGAGTTCGGCGCCGGCGCCAACACCTTCAACGAGGTTTTCGGCTCGACCGTCAACCCTTGGAACACCGCGATGTCAGCCGCAGGTTCCTCCGGCGGCTCGGCAGTCGCACTCGCAACCGGCATGGCCTGGCTGGCGCATGGCTCCGACCTCGGCGGCTCCTTGAGAAACCCGGCAAGCTTCTGCGGCATCGTCGGCATGCGCCCCTCGCCGGGGCGTGTCGCGAGCCTGCCGGGCATTCCGCTCGACCGCCAGCTTTCCGTGCAGGGGCCAATGGCACGCAATGTCGAGGATTGCGCGTTCTTCCTCGATTGCCTTTCGGGAGAGGATATCCGCGATCCAGTGTCGCTGCCGAAGCCCGAAGTCCCTTTCCTCGGCTACGTCCGTTCAGGCTGGAAGCCGAAGCGTGTCGCCTTTTCCGCCGATCTCGGCATCACGCCTGTGGACCCGGAAGTCGCGGAGATCTGCCGCAAAGCCGCACTGCGCTTCACGGAACTTGGCGCGACCGTCGAGGAGGCGCATCCGGATTTCTCCGGGGCGCATGACGCCTTCAACGTGCTGCGGGCCAAAAACTTCGCGATTTCAAAGAAGGCGCTGCTCGATACCAGGCGCGACCTCCTCAAGCCGGAGGTGATCTGGAACATCGAGAAGGGTCTCGCGCTGACGATGGCAGACCATGTACGCGACGCGACGGGCGGAGCTCTATCGCAACACGCTCGATTTCTTCGAGGATCACGACATTCTCTGCACGCCCGCAACCATCGTGCCGCCCTTCCCGATCGGCAACCGCTACGTCGAGAGCTGCAACGGCGTGGTGTTCGACAATTATGTCCATTGGCTCGCCATTGCCTACGCGATCACGCTGGTGAGCTGCCCGGCGATCTCGCTGCCCTGCGGCTTCACGAGGTCCGGCTTGCCAGTGGGATTGCAGATCGTCGCGCGGCCAAGAGGGGATGCCCGCGCACTGGCTGCCGCGAAGGGCCTTGAGGATATCCTCGCGCTGGACACCACCAAACCTATCCTGCCGCGCAAGGGCTGACGCCAATCCCCGGCCGGCGGACGAATTTGTGTTCTGTATACGCGATTGCTGATCGACAAAGGCGTCATCGCTCCGCATTGTTCCGGAACCATGAATCAGTCTCTCCCGCCCCCCGCGGAATCGCGCGGGCTCGGCATTGCCCTCGTCCTCGGTGCTTCCTTCATCTTCGCACTCGGTGACGCCGCGTCGAAGATGATGGTTGCGACCCTGCCGCCTCTCGAGGTGCAGTGGATCCGCGCCGTCGTCGTCGCGCTGCTTTCGGTGCCTGTGGTCTACTGGCGCAAGGGCAAGGCGGCTTTCCTCACCGCCCATCCCGGCACGCAGCTCGTCCGCGGCACAGCGGTTTGGATTTCCTCGCTCCTCTACATCATCGGCCTTAGCTATCTGCCGCTTGCGGACACCACCGCGATCAACTTCGTCTGGCCGATCCTCATTACGGTCTTCTCGGTCTTCATGCTGGGCGAGAAGATCGGCATCCGTCGCGCCCTTGCAACGCTGGTCGGGTTCATCGGCATGCTCATCATCATTCGGCCCGGATCAAGCGCCTTTCAGATTGCGGCGCTGTTTCCCATCGGCGCGGCTGTGCTCTGGGCTTTCGGCAGCGTAATGACGCGCGGCATGATGACGACCGAACCGCCGGAGACCACCATCGTCTGGTCATCACTGATCATGCTGGTGGGCACCACACTCCTGTTGCCGTTCTATTTCGTCATACCGACATGGCGTGAAATCGGTCTTGGTCTCTGGATCGGCCTCAGCGCGGCCGTCGGCCACGCCATGATCATCTTCGCCTTCAGCCGGGCGCGTGCCTCGGTGCTGGCACCGTTCGCATATGTCCAACTCGTCTGGGCAGCCGCGACGGGTTATCTTCTTTTCGGTACCGTACCTGATAGGTGGATCGTCACCGGTGCCCTCATCATCGTTGCAAGCGGCCTTTACACCCTCCATCGTGAAAGGGTACGTCGCGGGGAGGACTGAATGGAACCGTCGCGCCGCGTCTGGCTCATTACGGGCGCCTCCTCGGGAATCGGCGCCGCCCTGGCCCGACGCATCGCCGGGAAGGGTACCGGCCTCGTGATCCATGCGCGTCATTCCGCCGAACGGCTGGAAGCGATTGCAATGGAGGTTCATGCCGCGGGCTCACAGGTCGTGACCGTCCTGGGTGATCTCGCCGAACCGCGCACGGCGGTCGCCGTCGTCGATGCAGCCAGAGAAACTTTCGGCAGTCTTGACGTGTTGGTCGCCAATGCCGGCTTTCCGATCGCCAAACCCGCAGAGGCAGTCACAACCGACGATCTCGACTATGCTTTCCGGGGGAACGCGATCTCGTTCCTCGCGCTCGCGCAGGCGGCACACGGAATGCTCCGGCACGCGGCTCACCCCCGGATCATCGCCACGGGCAGCTTCACCGCTCATCTCTTCCGCAACGACCTGCCGCAGTTCCCGGCTTCTGTCGCGGCGAAGGGGGCAATTGAGGTCGCGGTCCGCAGTCTTGCCCTCGCCTATGCGCCGGATCGCATCACTGTGAATTGCGTCGTGCCGGGCTATATTGCCAAGGATCCTGGTATCGCCGGCAATGTCGACCCCGCGCGCCTCGCGGCTATCGCTGAGAGAATCCCGCTGGGGCGTCTCGGGCGGCCGCGCGAGGTCGCTGATCTGATCGCGTTTCTGGCGAGCGACGCGGCGGATTACATCACCGGACAGTCGATGCACATCAATGGCGGCCTGACTTGATTGAAAGTATTAAAGGTGATCTATATTTTATGAATACTATATTTCTTACCCATGCATTAAACGCATTACTGCAACGCAATATCATCGAATCCTGAAACACCAGAACGAATCTTTTTGTTGTTTCCCCCGCATTCACCTTTACGTTTTGCGACGCACAATCGGAAAATTAGGCATTTTCGTGGCCTGTCAAGCGCGCGAGCAGCACGCCCAACCGGAATATACACGCATTTTCCTGCCTTTTTGGCACATCTAGCCGAAAGTCGTAGAGACGTTTCACGCTCCTTAACCGAATATATACATTGGGAGCTGTGGATGGGGCATTTCGACCGACGTTTTTGCCCTCACCTGTGATCCCTTTTACTTCACCGCGGAAAACGTGGGCAGGGAGGAAAAAGGTAATGTCAAAGGATATGAACGAGCTGCACTGGAAAAAAACCAGTTCACTCATGATTACGATGATGGTGCTTTGGGCGATTTTCAGCTTCGGCATCCATATGTTCGTCAACCAACTCAACGCGATCAAGATCGCGGGCTTCCCGCTCGGCTTTTACATGGCCGCGCAGGGCTCGTTGATCGTGTTCGTGGCGATGCTGTTCTGGTTTGCCAAGGCACAGGACAAGATCGACCGCGAATGCGGCGTTGCCGAAGAAGAATAAGCGGGGGACATCATGGCAACTCAGGCATCGGGGGGTGATGAATTCACCTCGAACCTCGGACGGATCTACGGCATTTACACGGGCGGCTTTGTCGCCTTCGTGCTGTTTATCGCGCTCCTCGAAAAGATGGGCGTTCCGAACGTCTATCTCGGCTACCTCTTCGTGTTCTTCACGATTGCGGTGTACGCCTTCATCGGCATCATCTCACGCACCATGCAGGTTTCGGAATACTACGTCGCGGGCCGCAGGGTTCCGGCGTTCTACAACGGTATGGCGACCGGCGCGGACTGGATGTCCGGCGCCTCGTTCGTCGGCATGGCGGGTTCGCTCTTCCTGCTCGGTTACGATGGCCTCGCCTTCGTGCTCGGCTGGACCGGCGGCTACGTGCTCGTCGCGGTGCTCGTCGCGCCGTTCCTGCGCAAGTTCGGCGCCTACACGGTCCCGGACTTCCTCTCGGCCCGTTACGGCGGCAACTTCCCACGCTTCCTCGGCGTGATCGTGCTGCTGGCCTGCTCGTTCACCTACGTCGTCGCCCAGATCTACGCGACGGGCATCATCGCCCAGCGCTTCCTGGGCATGGACTTTGTGGTGGCGGTCTACGTCGGCCTCGCGGGCATTCTGGTCTGCTCCATGCTCGGCGGTATGCGCGCCGTGACCTGGACGCAGGTGGCGCAGTACATCGTTCTGATCGTGGCCTACCTCATCCCGGTGGTCATCCTCTCGGCGAAGAAGTACGGCCTGCCGATCCCGCAGCTCACCTATGGTCAGGCGCTGGCGGAAATCACCGCCCTCGAACAGAAGTTCGTGGCAACGGGGGTCGCCTCGGCACAGGTCATGGCAGCGAAAGCCCACGTGACACCGTTCAACAGCTACACGCCCGGCAACTTCTTCGCGCTGATCTTCTGCCTGATGATCGGCACGGCGTCGCTGCCGCACGTCCTGATGCGTTACTTCACGACCCCGTCGGTCAAGGAAGCCCGCATCTCGGTGGCATGGTCGCTGCTGTTCATCTTCCTGCTGTACTTCACTGCTCCGGCCTATGCGGCGTTCTCGAAGCTTGAGGTCTATTCGACGCTCATCGGCAAGAACATCGCGGATCTGCCGGCCTGGGTTTACAGCTGGGGCAAGCTTGGCCTCGTGACGATCTGCGGCAAGGCAGCAGCCACCGCCGAAGCCGTCAAGGCCGCCTGCGGCGCCATCCCGGGGCACGACGGCCTCGTCCATATGGCGAACTTCGGCATCAACCCGGACGTGGTGGTTCTTTCCACGCCGGAAATTGCGGGCCTTCCGTATGTCATCGCCGGCCTCGTCGCCGCTGGTGGCCTTGCGGCGGCGCTCTCGACCGCCGACGGCCTGCTGCTCGCGATTGCGAACGCCCTCTCCCACGACATCTACTACAAGATGATCGACAAGAACGCGCCGACCTCGCGTCGTCTCGTCGTGTCGCGCATCTTGCTGGTGATCGTGGCGGTGTTTGCAGCTTATGTGGCCTCGACAAAGCCAGCCGACATCCTCTCGATGGTGGCCTGGGCCTTCTCGCTGGCTGCGGCTGGCCTGTTCCCGGCACTGGTGCTGGGTGTCTGGTCCAAGCGCGTCAATGGCGCGGGTGCCGTCGTCGGCATGATCGTCGGCTTCGGCACGACCGCCACCTACCTGTGGTGCTCGCGCTACTCGCCGGAATTCGGTGTGAAGGTGCTCGGCATGAAGTCGCTGGTCTCGGCCAGCGGCACGGCGCTCATCCCCGACATGGCGAAGGCGCTCGCTGATCCGAACGCGGCGAAGATCCTTGCCAACAAGGTCGGCTGGATGAACATCTCGAACATCTCGGCGGCCATGTTCGGTCTGCCGGCCGGTGCGATCGCGATGTATGTCGTCTCGATGATGACCCCGGCTCCGTCCAAGGAGATGCAGGAGTTCATCGACGCCTGCCGCCGCCCGCGCGGTGGTACGCTGATGGAAGAGAAGACGGCCTGATCGGGCTTGACCCGACCATGCGAGGCGGGGGAGAAATCCCCCGCCTTGTTTTTTTGAGTTCACGGCCTCGGGAGAAGGATACGAATGTCCGGCGTGAGTTTCTGGCTTTTCCACATTCCGAACATCGTGCTGGCAGCGGCGCTCTACACGCTGATCGGGCGCTTCCTGCTCTCGCTGTTCTTCCGGCCGCAAAGCGAACTCGTCATCTGGCGCGTGTTCTGCCAGATCACCAACCCGCTGCTTTATGCCATCCGCGCGGTCACGCCCGCGCTTGTGCCGAACGGGATGCTCTATCTCTTCGGCGTTGTCTGGATCCTCATCCTGCGCATCACGCTGCTGCTCGTGGCGACGATGTATGGCTTTCTCCCCACGGCAGGAGCGTAACATGAGCGATCACGATCAACGCGAAGCCCTTTTGCGGCGCGACGGCTTCCTCATCGCCATCGCCGGTCTTTCCCTGCTGTGCGGAATGAACTTCTCGCCATATTTCGAGCCAGGTTTCATCCTGCTGCGGCCGGTGCTCGTCAACCTGTTCATCACCTCTCCGCTGCTGGTGTTCTATTTCACCTCGCTGTTCCTTGGGCTGGCGGCGGTGGCGATTGCCGGCGTTCCAGCTGCGATCTACGAGCGGATGACGGGGCAATCGCAATCCGATTCGACCTCGCTGATGATCTGGCTCGCGGGCTGCGCCCTTCTGGCGATGCCGCCGATTCTGCGGCTTGTCGGGGTCTGGTGAAACGATTTTTGAGCCAGCGCATGGATGGAGCCATCACGGGAGGCTAGCGTTCAGCCGGGAGGATCGTCATGGCCGTCGAACATCATCCGCTTTCCGCGCTTGAAGCCGTTTTCCTCGACACCGAAACGACGGGGCTCGACCCTGCGAAGGTGCGGATCCTTCAAATCGGCGCTGTGATCCTCAAACATGGCATGCTGCTCGACAGCCCAGTCTTCGACCGCAAGATCAACCCCGGTGTTCCCATTCCGCCGGAAACCACGCGCATCCACGGCATCCATGCCGGCATGCTGAAGGATGCACCGGCATTCCAGCAGGTTTATCGCCCATTGGCGGAATTCTGCGAGGATCGCGTCATCATCGGGCACAACATCGGCTTCGATCTCGCCGTACTCCAGCGCGAATGCGCGATAGCCAATGTGAAGCCGTTCTGGAACCACATCCTCGATACGCGCCTTCTCGGCGAGATCTGCTACCCGCGCCTGTCCGGCTTCTCGCTCGACAAGCTCGCATCCTATCTGCACGTCGGTGTCGATAACCGCCACGATGCGCTCGCCGACGCGACACTGACCGCGCGCGTCTTCATCGCCATGATCCCGGCGTTGAAGGAGCACGGCATTCGTACACTGGTGGAGGCCGAAACCGCCTGCCGCCGTCTGACCGCGGTGCTGGAGGATTACAACCGCGCCGGCTGGACCGAGCCCGTCCGCCCCAGAGCTGGCCCCGAGAGCATCCTTGGCCGGATCGATGCCTATCCGTTCCGCCACCGGGTCAGCGATGTTGCCGCCATGCCGCCGATCCATGTCGGGCCTGACACACCCTTCGGCGACGCCGTCGCGCTGATGGCGGAGAAAGGTATCTCCTCGGTCTTCGTCTCAGCGAGCGCCGAGGGGCTCACGCCGCCGGTCGGAATCGTCACCGAGCGGGACGTCATCCGCCATATCGGTAGCAAGGGCGCTTCCGGGCTTCAGGACCGCGTCGGCGACATGGCGAGTCGCCCATTGATGACCGTGCCGAAGGACGCTTTCGTCTACCGCGCCATCGGCCGAATGGAGCAGCACCATATCCGTCACCTCGGCGTCGTCGACGAGGACGGGAACATGGTGGGAGCCCTCTCGGCGCGCGATCTCCTACGTCTGCGCTCGTCCGATGCGCTGGCGCTCGGCGATGCGGTCGACAGCGCCGCCTCGATCCCCGAACTCGCGGGCGCGGATGCCGAAGGTCGCGCACCGGCTCGTCGAGGAAGGCATCACGGCACGCGAGGTCGCCGCGGTTATCAGCCGCGAGATCGGCGCCCTCACCCGCCGCGCGGCGATGGACGCGGAAAAGCAAATGCTCGAAGCCGGGCATGGCACCCCGCCGACGCCCTACGCCACGCTGATCCTCGGTTCCGGCGGGCGGGGGGAATCCCTGCTGGTTCCGGATCAGGACAATGCAACCGTTTTCGACGGCCCTGCCGAGGACGAGGCAATGCTGAACTGGTTCATCGAGCATGGCCAGCGCATGAACCGCATTCTCGACGACATCGGCATTCCGCTCTGCAAGGGCAAGGTGATGGCGGGGAACCTGAGCTGGAACGGCTCGCTCCCGCTCTGGCGCGAGCGCGTGCGGAGCTGGACCGAAACCACCTCACCGGAAGACCTGCTCTCTGTCGATATCTTCTTCGACTGCCGCCATGTCCACGGCGATGCTTCGCTCGCGCAGCAATTGCGGCAGGACGCGCTGAGAATGGCAGAGCAAGCCCGGCCGATGGTGAAGCTGCTCGCGGACCAGATGGCGAATTGGACGCCGCCCATCGGCATGTTCGGTCGCCTGCAGGTGGAGAACAACCGTCTCGATCTCAAGAAAGGCGGGCTGTTCCCGATCGTCGCCGCCGCGCGCTGTCTCGGGCTCAGCCACGGCATCGCCCACCGAGCGACCGCCGACCGCATCGCCGCGTTGCGTGAGCAGAAGATTGGCGCGGATCAAGATCTTGAGGCCATGGAGAAAGGACTCGGCTTCCTGATGGATCTTATTCTGGACCAGCAGATCCACGACATTTCCGCCGGCCTGAAGCCGGGCACCCACGTCGATGTCTCACGGCTGAGCCGGCATCAGATCGCGGAACTCAAGGAGGTGCTCGCCAGCCTCAAGAACGTCTCGGCGATGGTGCACGATCTCCTGTTCTCGCGCGGGCATTGATGGAAGGCTCTGGCCAAGCCGCCGACCCGTCTCTACTCTCGACGAAAACACGGGAGAACAGCCTTGTCGGCAGGCTTGAAGGGTAAACGCGCGCTCGTTACAGGCGCGTCCGGCGGACTGGGGGAGCACTTCGCACGGCTTCTGGCGCGCGAAGGCGCGTGCGTTGCGATCGCGGCGCGCCGGCTGGCGGATTGCGAGCGGGTATCGTCAGGCCTGATCGAAGCCGGGCATCAGGCGATCGCCGTCCGGCTCGACGTTGCCGATGGCGCAAGCGTGGAGGCCGGCATCCGCGATGTGATCGCGGGGCTTGGCGGCGTCGATATTCTCGTCAACAACGCCGGAATCGCCGACACCCGCGCGTGGCTCGATACAGATGAGGCCCGTTTCGATGCGGTGCTCGACACCAACCTCAAGGGCGCGTTCCTTGTTGCGAAGGCCTGTGCCGCGTGGATGCGTGGCGCCGGATGCGGTGGCGCCATCGTCAACATCGCCTCGATCCTCGGGCTTGGAGTCTCCGGCCATGTCGGGCCTTACGCGACATCGAAAGCCGCGCTGATCCAGATGACCAAATCCATGGCCCTCGAATGGGCACGGTATCGCATTCGGGTCAACGCGCTCTGCCCCGGCTATATCGAGACCGACATCAACCGCGATTTTTTCGCGACCGAAGCCGGCGCGGCGATGATCAAGCGCATACCCCAGCGCCGTCTCGGCCAACCTTCCGATCTCGACGGTACACTGCTGCTGCTCGCCGGGGAAGCCGGCGCCTACATGACCGGCGCGACCATCGCGGTCGATGGCGGCCATCTGCTCGCGCCACTTTGAAGGACCGTTCATGGATTTCTCGATCTCTCCCGAACTGGACGCGCTCCGCCGCCGTATCGCCGATTTCGTCGCACGCGAGATTCTGCCGCTGGAAAGCAAAGCAGACAGCTACGACGCGCATGAGAACATCTCCCTGCCCCTCCTCGCGGATCTCCGCGCCAAAGCACGCGCTGAAGGCCTCTGGTGCCTCCAGCTCAAGCCCGAAACGGGTGGGCTCGGCGTCGGCCGCATGGGCATGGCGGTTTGCTACGAAGCGATGAATCGCTCGATATTCGGCCCCGTGGTCTTCAATTCCGCTGCGCCGGACGACGGTAACATGATGGTGCTCGAAAAGATCGGCACGCCGGGCCAGAAAGCGCTGTGGCTCGCACCGATCGTCGAGGGCAAGGTCCGTTCCGCCTTCGTCATGACCGAGCCGCATCCCGGCGGCGGCTCCGACCCCTCGATGATCCAGACGCGCGGTGAGAAACAGCCGGATGGGAGCTGGAAGATCTATGGCCGCAAGTGGTTCATCACCGGCGCGCAGGATGCCGCCCATTTTATTCTCATCGCCCGCACGTCGGAAGACCCTAAGCAGCGTCTCACCGCCTTCCTCTTCCACCGCGACCAGCCGGGCTGGAACATCGAGCGTCGCATCCCGATCATGGGCCCCGAAGAGCATGGCGGGCATTGCGAGCTGACGTTCGACGGCCTCACCATCGCACCGGAGAATGTCCTCCTTGGCGAGGGCGCGGGGATGAAGGTTACGCAGATCCGCCTTGGGCCGGCACGCCTCACCCACTGCATGCGCTGGCTCGGACTCGCCAAACGCTGCGTCGAGATCGCGACTGACTACGCCGCCCGACGCGAGGGCTTCGGCCTTCGTCTTGCCGATCGCGAAAGCGTGCAACTCATGCTTGGCGGCCTCGCGATGGAAATCGAGATCGGGCGCCTGCTCGTGATGAAGGCCGCCTGGGCGCTCGATCATGGCTCGTTCGCGCGAAAGGAGGTTTCGATGGCGAAGGTCCAGGCCGCGAACACGCTGCACAAGGCCGCGGATATCGCCATCCAGATCAACGGCGCGCGCGGTTATTCCAAGGACACCATACTCGAATGGATCTACCGCTACGCACGGCAGGCGCGGCTGGTGGATGGGGCCGACGAAGTGCACCGCATGGTTCTG
>DAORNC010000002.1:15341-42249 GCA_035440785.1 Rhabdaerophilum sp.
CCGTCACGGGAGAGCAGCCGCGATGAGCGGTGCCGCGCCGGAATTCGATGTCGCGCGGCTCGATGCCTATCTGAAATCCGTCCTGACGGGTCTTTCCGGCGAGCCGATACTGGCACGGATTTCCGGTGGTCAATCGAACCCGACCTTCTTCGTGACATACGAAAGCCGCGCCCTTGTCCTTCGCAAGAAGCCACCGGGCCCGCTCCTTCCCTCTGCTCATGCCATCGACCGTGAATTCCGCGTTATCGCTGCACTGAAGGATACCGGCGTTCCGGTGCCGGAGGCGCTTCATTATTGCACGGACGAAAGCGTTGTCGGCACGCCGTTCTACGTGATGGCGCGGCTTGACGGCCGGGTGTTTCACGATTGCACGCTACCTGGTGTGGCGGTGGCGGAGCGTACAGCCATGTATCGCTCGATCGCCGAAACGCTGGCACGCTTCCACAATGTCGGGCCCAACGAGATCGGCCTTTCGGATTTTGGCAAGCCCGGCGATTATTTCGCGCGCCAGATCAGCCGGTGGTCGCGCCAGTGGCAGGAGAACCGCACGCGCGAGGATGCGAACATGGAGCGGCTCATCGCCTGGTTGCCCGCACATATCCCACCCGGAGAGATCACGAGCCTCGTCCACGGCGACTACCGCGTCGGCAACCTGATGTTTCACAAGACCGAACCACGTGTCATCGCCGTTCTTGATTGGGAATTGGCGACGCTCGGCCATCCGCTTGCCGATCTCGCGCATATCGGCATGGCGTGGCATACGGCACCGGACGAATATGGCGGAATCGCCGGGCTCGACCTTGGTGCGCTCGGCATTCCGGAACATTCGAAATTCCTTGCGACCTATGCGGCAGCAAGCCGCCATCCGGTTAACCCCGAACCGTTCCACATGGCTTTTGCGCTGTTCCGCTGGGCGGCGATCTTCGAAGGAATTGCCTTTCGGGCCGCCAAGGGGACGGCGGCAGCCGCGAATGCGGCCGATGTCGGTCGGTTGTCGGCGGTTTTCGCGCGGCAGGCAGCAGCGTTGATCTGAAATCGGGTGGCGCGGCAGCTGTTTTTGCGATCATCATTCGCCCATGATCGCCCCCCTGCCCCGCCTTCCCGATGACGATGCCCGTTGGGCAGCTTTCCAGAACCGCGACCGGAGGGCCGACGGCATGTTCCTTGTCGGCGTGATGACGACCGGGGTTTATTGTCGCCCGAGCTGTTCGGGTCGGCCGAAACGTGAAAACGTTCGTTTCTTTGCTGAGATCGTCGACGCCTGCGCGGCCGGACTTCGCCCCTGCAAGCGTTGCCGCCCGGACGACCACCTCGGGTCCGCATCCGCGTCTTCCGCCAGCCGCAATCCACCCGGCGGACGGATGTCCTAGTCCCCCGCGCTGTCCTCGCGGCGGATACCGTGGCGTTGCATTTTTTCGTTGAGCGTCCGGCGGGGAATGCCGAGCGCCTCCACCACCGCCGCGATCGAACCGCCCGCTTTCTGGAGCGCCTCCCGGATAACCTCCGCCTCGAACCGGGCCACCCGGTCGGCAAGATCACCTTCCCGGTCCGGCGACGGCGCGGTGGCAGCCTCCCGCGGTACGACGCCGGGATCAAGTCCGAGCGCGAAACGCTCCGCCGCGCGCCGCAATTCGCGAACGTTTCCCGGCCAATCGTACCGGCGCAATATCACCAGCAGATCCTCCTTCGCTTCCGGGGCCTTGCGCCCGGCACGTTCCGCCATGCGCGAGGCGAAAACCGAAAATAGGACCGGGATGTCCTCACGCCTCTCTCGCAAAGGCGGCAGATGGAGCTCGACTCCGGCGAGGCGGTAATAAAGGTCAAGCCGGAACTGGTTCGCCGCCGCGGCAGTGCGCAGATCGATCTTGGTCGCGGCGATCACGCGAAGATCGACCGGAATCGCGCGGTTCGAGCCGAGGCGCTCGATGGTCCGTTCCTGCATAACCCGCAGAATCTTGCCTTGCGCGGCGAGCGGCATGCTTTCGATCTCGTCGAGCAGCAGCGTTCCGCCGGAGGCATACTCGAGCTTGCCGACACGTTTTTCGCGCGCGCCGGTAAATGCACCGCTCTCATGGCCGAACAATTCGCTTTCAAAAATATCGGCGGGGATCGCCGCGCAGTTGACCGCAACAAAGCGACCCGAGCGCCCGCTCGCGGCATGAAGCGCCTCGGCAACCACTTCCTTGCCGGTCCCCGTCTCGCCAACAAGGATAACGTCGATCGGCAACCCGGCAAGCGCCGCAATCTCTCTCCGCAATGCGGCCATGCCAGCCGAATGACCGATCAGCCGGTTTTCGACCGCATCGGCCTCTGAGAGCCGTGCTTCCAACGCCGCGACCTTGCGTCTGAGCCGGTTCTGCGCGGCGGCGTTGCGCAGCACGGCGACGACCCTTTCGGGATCGGCGGGCTTTGTCAGAAAATCGAATGCGCCCGCCTTCAACGCTTCGACGGCCATTGGCACATCCGCATGGCCGGAGAGCAGGACGACCGGGAGATCCGGATCGCGCTGTCGCAGCGCGCGCAACAGGTTGAGCCCGTCGCGGCCAGGCATGCGAACATCGGACAGGACCGCGTCGACCGGCGTGCCGGCCTCGATGACCGCTTCCGCCCGATCGACACTGGAGGCGACATGCACCGCCACATCGGATAGCTCCAGCCATTGCCCGAGAGAGCGCGTGACCTGAGGGTCGTCGTCGACCAGCAGGATGACCGGTTGCGGTTCACTCGGCGGCATGGGAATGCTCTGCGGCCCGGCCATGTGCCCCGGCCCCGGCCGATAGGGTGATCGTGAAGACGGCGCCGCCTGCCGGATCGGTTTCATGGAGAAGGTTTCCGGCATGTTCGGCGACGATTGCGTGGCTGATCGCCAACCCGAGACCGAGCCCCTTGCCGACATCCTTGGTGGTGAAGAATGGTTCGCCCAGGCGATTTGAAACCTCGGGCGCTATCCCTTTGCCGGTATCGTGCACCGAAAGACGCGCGAGCCCGCCGTCCTCCGACAACGCGATGTGGATTTCCTTGCGCTCGACGGCGGCGACAGCGTCCATCGCGTTCATGACGAGGTTGAGGATTACCTGCTGTAGCCGGTTGGGATCGCCAGCGACGATCACGGAGGGCGCGCCCTCGAAACGCAGCGTCGCGCCGATGTCCGCAAGCCGGAACTTCAGGAGATCCGCGACCTGCCCTGCGAGCGTCGCCAGATCGACCGGCTCGATCTTTCGATCGGCCTTGCGGGCGAGCCGGCGAAGCGAGTTGGTCAACTCGCTCATTCGCTCCACCGTCTCGTTCATCACAGCGAGACCGGTCGCGATACCCTTCGAATCCTGCCGTTCAACGAGTTTCCCGAGGCTTGCGAGATAGGTTTTCAATGCCATCAGCGGCTGGGTGATCTCGTGCGCGAGACCAGAGAATGCCTGCCCCATCGCCGCGAGCTTGGCCGCCTGCGCGAGATCGTCGCGCGTCTGATGCAACTGTCGGTCGATGCGCTTCCGTTCGGCGATCTCGCCGGCCAGTTCCTGATACGCACGCCGGAGTTCGAGCGTGCGCATCTCGACCCGCGCTTCGAGGTTGCGCTTCGCGGCGCGTTCCTCGGCGAGATGCCTGCGGCGCATCGCGAAGATCGTCGCACCGAGAATGCCGGCCAGCGCGGCAAGCGCGGCCAGCAATGCGGTGAAGCGGGCGCTGTCGGCGATATCCTCGGCCGGGAGGTAGGTGACGATCGACCAGTTGGTCCCGCCTTCGGCGATCGGCAATACGCGGGAGACGACTTCCGTCGGCGACTTCAGTTTGAGATCGCGCGGGGACAGCGGCGGGCCCAGCTCATGACGGGCGAAGCGTCGCTCCGCCGCGATATGGATTTTCTGTTGTTCCGTAAGTTCACGCAGGGGCCGGTATTTCAACGCCGGGTCGGAGGCGAGAATGACGACGCCGTCACCATCCGCGATCAGCACCGGCACAGTCCGGCGCGCGAGCAGGTCCTCCAGCGGCACGAGGTCGATCTTCACGACCGCCACGCCAATGAGCCGGCCATTGTCGCGGATGTCGGAAGAGAGGAAATAGCCCGGCAAACCGGTGGTGACGCCGACGCCGTAGAAAGTGCCGCTCCCGGTCGCCAGCGCCTCCCGGAAATACGGCCGGAACGAATAATTCTGCCCGACGAGGCTATCCGTCCCTCGCCAATGCGAGGCGGCAAGCGTCAGGCCGTCCGGCCGCATCACGAAGAGCTGGGCCGCGCCGAGACGCTCCGCGGTCAGTTCGAGGTAGCGGTTGGCGGCATCGACCGCTGCGGCATCGGGACTGCCGCCAAGGAGCGCGAGAACTTTCGCATTCGCGGCCAGCAACACCGGAGTCTGGTGGAACTTACCTACCGTCGCTCGGAAGTTGTCGGCCAGCAACGCGAGGTCGCTTTCCGCCTTGGCGCGGGCCGCCTCTTCGGCTCGCTGTGCCCCCAGCCCATGCGCCGCGATCGCCACCATCGCGATGGCGATCATCGCGGCGATCCAGCGCATGAATGTCGGGCGCGATGGCATTTCCTCTCCCTGTCGCGATCAGGCGGTGCTCTCTCGCCCGGCCGCTTTCCTTGTTCTCCAGACATGATAGCCCAGAACCGCGACGGCAAGCGCGAAGCCGATCTCATCAGTCACCGGCAAGGCCGCGACGAGGAATACCGCAGCCACGAAGCAGGCCATGCGCTCCAGGCTTGACATATGCCCGGCGAGGAAGCCGATGAATGCGCCACCCCAAAGCACGATCGCCAGCACCACCTTCGCGACGATGTAGGCAACCGCCAGCGCGTAGGCGAGCCCGGTCGTTCCTTCGACCGGCTGGAGCATGAGCGCCGGATCATAGACCGCCATGAATGGAACGACGAAGCCCGCAATCGCGACTTTGATGGCCTCAAAGCCGATCCTCATGCCGCTTTCGCGTGCGATCGGCGCCGCCGCGAAGGCCGCAAGCGCGACCGGCGGCGTCAGGTCCGCCATGATGCCGAAATAGAAGACGAACATGTGGCTGACGATCAGCGGCACGCCCAGCTTGAGCAGGATCGGCGCCGCAATCGACGAGGTGATGATGTAGTTCGGGATGGTCGGGATGCCCATGCCGAGGACAAGGCTGACGAACATCGTCAGGATCAGCGCCAGAAACAGGCTCTTCTCGCCGACTGTGATCACGGCGGTTCCGAGAATGGTGCCGACGCCGGTCAGCGTCATCGTGCCGATAACGATGCCAACCACCGCGCAGGCGATACCGACAGGAACCGCCTGTCGCGCGCCGTCCGCCAGCGCGTCGCGGCACACCGCCAGCGCCTCGCGCCCGCCCTTCGTCGTCAGGTTCCACAGGATCATCAGCGCGATCAGGCCGACAATGACGAGCACGCCATACCAGAAGAACGCCGAGCACAGGAGGCCAAGCCCGACCCAGAAGAGGATGCGCATGGCGAGGGAGCCCAGACCAAGCGCAATCGAGGCGCCGAGGATCAGCAGGACGGTCAGCGCAAGGCCGATCGAACCGGCAAAGAGCGGCGTGAAACCCGCGAACAGAAGATAGATGAGAACGATCAGCGGCAGCACCAGATGCCAGTTCCTGCGCAGCGAGGCCATCGGGTTTGGAAGTTCATCCTTCGCCATGCCAACGAGGCCACGCTTGCCCGCTTCGAGATGCACGGCCAGAAACGCCGCGAAGTAGTAGAGCAGCGCCGGAATGATCGCCGCCTTGACGATCTCGACATAAGGCACATCGATGGTCTCAGCCATGATGAACGCGACCGCCCCCATAACAGGCGGCATGATCTGCCCGCCCATCGAGGCCGTCGCCTCGACGCCGCCCGCGAAAGCAGCGCGATAGCCGAAGCGCTTCATCAGGGGAATCGTGAACTGGCCGGTCGCGACCACATTGGCGACGCCGGAGCCGGAAATCGTCCCCATAAGGCCCGAAGAGAACACGGCCACCTTTGCCGGACCGCCGCGCGCGGCACCGAACAGGCCCATCGCAACATCGGTGAAGAGCTGGATCATCCCGGCGCGCTCAAGAAAGGCGCCGAACAGAACGAAAAGGAAGATAAATGTCGCGGAAACGCCGGTGGGTGTCGCGTATATCCCCTCCTCGCCGAACGACATCTGGTCGATGACCTGCTCGAGCGAATAGCCGCGATGATCGAGCGGCGCCGGGAGATACTGGCCGAACAAGGCGTAGGCAAGAAAAAGCCCGGAAACGATCGGCAGAGCCGAGCCCATGAAACGATAGGCCAGTGCGAACAGCGCAACCAGAACGATCACGCCGAGAGTGAGGTCCGTGTGGCTGATGTTGCCCGAGCGCGTGAGGATATCGGCATAGAAATACCACTGGTAGAGCGCGACGACAGCACCGACGACCGCAATCGCGAGCGAAACGAGGCGCGTAAAGGCGCTCGGCGAGCGATGGACGTAGAGCAGGCCCGAAGCCAGCACCATCAGGAAGCCGACGTGAAGAGAACGGAGCACGATCGCCGGGATCGAACCACCGTAGAACGCCAGCAGTTCGTGAACCAGCATCAGGGGCATCCACGCGAGCAGCGCCGGCACCCAATCTCGTCCTTTCGCCGCGCCGATGGCGATCCAGATGAGCCAACCCAGCATCACGATGCGCAAGGCATCCATGATACGGAAGCCGCCAGCCAGCTTGAAGTCGATCGGCACGTTGAACGCGGTCGCGACCTGAAAGACCGAGAAGGCCAGCGCGAACCAGAACAGGAAAGTTCCCAGTCTTCCCGCGCCGAAGCCGGACGGAAGACCGTGCTCCGGATCGACGAGTTCCTGGGCAGGCTCATGGGTTTCGGGCGCGGAAGGCGTCCCAAGGGCGGCATTCGTCATTTCGACACCTATCTGGGAGGGTTTTTTGTCGAGGAGGTTCTGGTCGTGCGCCGGGCGCGGAGGATCGCGAGGCGAGCCGGCCGGCCTCGAGGGCCGACCGGGATGCAGCAGGTGCGTCAGTTCGGTTTGGGGGCAGTTCAGGGAACCGCGATACCCTTTTCCTTGAAATACTTGGCCGCACCGGGGTGAAGGGGGATCGCCATGCCGCTCATCGCACCCTTGAGCGTGATCGATTTGCCGGCCGCATGGGCCGCCGCGAGATCCGGCAGGTTGTCGAACACCGACTTGGTCATGTCGTAGGCGAGCTTTTCGGAAACGCCTGAATGGGTGACGAGATAATTCATCACGGCAGCGGTCTTCACGTCAGAATCCTGACCGGTATAGGTCTTCGCGGGAATGACGCCGGAGACAAAAGGCGCGCCGGCTTTCGTCACGACACTGTCGGGAATCTCCACCATCACGATCTCGACCGAGGTCGAGAGGTCACGGATCGAGGCGACGCCGAGGCCGGCGGACTGGAGTGTCGCGTCAAGCTGACGGTTCTTCATGAGTTCGACCGAGGCCGCGAAGGAGAGATACTCGACCTTGCCGAGGTCTTTGTAGCCAAGGCCGGCGGCGGCGAGAATCGCGCGGGCGGAAAGCTCGGTGCCGGATTTCGGTGCGCCGACCGAGAGGCGCTTGCCCTTGAGGTCCGCCAGCGTCTTGATGCCCGATTCCTTCGATGCGACGATCTGGACATAATTCGGATAGATCGCGGCGATGCCGCGCAGCTTGTCGAGCTTGCGGGTGAAGCCGGCCTCCTCGTCCCCGTTCCAACCGGCGATCAGCGAATCGCCGAGCGTGAAGGCGATCTCGCCCTTCGATGCCTGCAGCAGGTTCAGGTTCTCGACCGAGGCCTTGGTCGATTGCACGCTCGGCCGCGAGCCGGCGATCTTCTCGCCGAACAGTTTCGACATGGCGACGCCCATCGGATAGTAGACGCCGGAGGTACCCCCCGTCAGCACGTTGATGAAATCGGCCGCACGGACGGTCGAGGCGCCAGCAAAAAACGAACCGGCAAGGATCGAAAAGCCGACCGCCTTCGCGATCCGGGTTCCTGCAAGTTTCATCGAGAAAATGGACATGATCACTCCCTATTGAATGCGCGGCGCGATTTGTCTTTTCCGCACCGTCGATCCTTACAATAGCAGCGTGCGTGCCAAAGTCATTCCCGCGATTTCGACCGCAAAAAGCCGCCATTCGGTCGTGTTTGGTCGGCCAAAATGCCTGAGATGCGCAAAATCCCGCGCATCCGGCAGGCGGAATTCCGCCGACAAGCTCTCACTCCACCTCCCCGGCCGTTTCACGCATGGCGCGGTCGAGATCGACATAAAGGTCCTCGACATTCTCGATGCCGGTCGAGAGGCGAAGGAGATCAGCGGGGCACGGCGTTCCTGGCCCCTCGATGGAAGCGCGATGCTCGATCAGGCTTTCGACCCCGCCGAGCGAGGTCGCGCGCTTCCAGAGCGAGACCGTCGCGGCGGTCGCGACCGCGTGGCGTTCGCCGCCCCGGAGACGGATCGAGAGCATGCCACCGAACCCACCCTTCATCTGCCGGGTCGCCAGTGCGTGCTGCGGGTGGCTCGGCAGGCCGGGATAAAGCACGTCGAGCACATGCGGGTGGTTCGAGAACCGCGTCGCAAGTTCGAGCGCACTGGTGCTGGCGGCTTTCACGCGTAATTCGAGCGTCCGCATGCCGCGGATGAGCAGGAAGGCCTCGAACGGGCCGAGAATAAGCCCCTGAATCGCGCGCACCCGCTTGATGCGGGCCCAGAAGGCATCGTCCTGCCGCGTCGCCAGCGCGCCGGCCAGTACATCCGAATGACCGTTGAGGTATTTCGTGGCCGAATGCATCACGATATCGGCGCCGAGATCGAGGGGACGCGAGAGAATGGGAGTCGCGCCGGTCGAATCGATGGCGAGCCGCGCGCCAGCCGCATGGGCAATGCGGGCAACGGCAGCGATATCCGTGATCGTCCAGAGCGGGTTGGCGGGTGATTCCAGCCAGACGAGCCTTGTCACGCCCGGCTTCACCGCAGCTTCCACCGCCGCGAGGTCCGCCATATCGATGAAATCGGTTCGGAGGCCCCATTCGGCGGCATCGTTCATCAGCCAGTTGCGCAGGGCCCAATACATCACCTTGGGTGCCACGATGTGATCGCCCGGCTTGAGCGCAAGGAACACCGCCACAGCGGCCGACATGCCCGAACCCAGGACGAGCGCGTTGGTCGCCCCTTCCAGCATCGCGATGACGCTTTCAGCCTCACGCACGGTCTCGTTGTCCGGCCGGCCGTAGATATTGCCGGTGCGATACTGGTTATCCGGGTCGCGGATGAAGGTCGTTGTCAGGTGGATCGGCGGGACGACGGCGCGGGATGCTTCGTCGATCTTGCCCATGGCCTGAGCCGCCAGCGTCGCCGGGCTCCAGTCGTTCTTCTTCGGCACGGATATGTCCTTCGATTGGGATACGCCGCTCTTCGGCGGCGAAGTCATGCCTGCATCAATCCGCATCCCGCGCCGAAGCGCAATGGCCTTGATGCGTGAAGCAGCTCGGACGCCGATTGCCGCTTGGCGAACGCGCCCGATCCTCTATTGTTGGTTCCACCCTCCCTCACAATTGGTGTGATCATGACCATCGACCCCCGGATTCTCTCGCTCAAGGACGAAGTGACCGCTTGGCGACGGGATTTCCACGAGAACCCCGAACTGCTCTACGACGTCCATCGCACGGCGCGGATCGTCGCGGAGCGACTGCGCGCTTTCGGCTGCGACGAAGTTGTCGAGGGGATCGGCAAGACCGGCGTGGTCGGCGTCATTCACGGACGCAACGGCGCGGGCGGCAAAGTGGTCGGCCTGCGCGCGGACATGGACGCCTTGCCGATCGAGGAGGAAACCAACCTCCCCCACCGCTCCAAGACGCCCGGCAAGATGCACGCATGCGGCCATGACGGGCACACGTCGATGCTCCTGGGCGCGGCGAAGCACCTCGCCGCGACACGCGAATTCGACGGTTCCGTGATCCTGATCTTCCAACCGGCCGAGGAAGGCGGCGCCGGTGGCAAGGCGATGGTCGAGGACGGAATGATGGACCGCTGGAACATCGCCGAGGTCTACGGCCTGCATAACATGCCGGGCATGAAGCCGGGATCGATCTCGATCCGACGCGGGCCGATCATGGCGGCGGCCGACGAGTTCACCATCGAAATCGAAGGCGTCGGCGCCCATGCCGCCGCGCCGCATCTCGGTATCGACCCGATCCTCATTGGCTCGCACATCGTCTGCGCACTGCAATCCATCGCCTCGCGCAATGCCGACCCGCTGAAGTCGGTCGTCGTTTCGACGACGATGTTTCATGCCGGCACCGCCTTCAACATCATCCCCTCGCGCGCGACGCTGACAGGCACCGTGCGCACCCTCGATCCCGCGATGCGTGACATGGCCGAAGCCCGTCTTCGCACCGTCGCCGATGGCACGGCGAAGATGTTCGGCGCGAGCGCGAAGGTTACCTATACGCGCGGTTATCCGGCGACGATCAATGACGAGACCTCGACCGATCACGCGGTGGACATCGCACGCTCGCTGTTCGGCGAGGCGATGGTCGACGACAATGTCGCGCCGATGATGGGGGGCGAGGACTTCTCATTCATGCTGCAGGAGCGCCCCGGCGCCTATGCCTTCATCGGCAACGGCGATACGGCGGGCCTGCATCACCCGGCCTACGACTTCAATGACGAGATCCTGCCCTACGGCATCCAGTTCTTTACCGGGATCGCCAAGGCACGCACGGCGGCTGTGTGAACTTCCGCCCATCGAGGGCGGCTGAAGCCGCCCTCAGGTCTGTCCCCCGCAACGCGCCGTGAGCGACGCTGCTCGGCGGCGCATTCGCGCCTACATCACGTCTTAGGCGCGATCGGAGAGTTCGTGGAAATTAGGTCCGCCCCTCCGCGACCGCGTGACAAGCCACCCCGTCAAGCATCGCCGGAGCCTCGCGGGCGCAGCGCTCGTTCGCAAGCGGGCAACGCGGATGGAACGTGCAGCCTGAGGGCGGCGAGATCGGGTTCGGGATTTCGCCCGCCACCATCTGCCGCTCGCGCCCGGTCATACCGAGATCGGGCACGGCGTCGAGCAGCATCCGCGTGTATGGATGACGCGGATGCGAGAACAGTCGCTTGCTCTCACTGACCTCGACGAGCCGGCCGAGATACATCACGCCGATCCGGTCCGCCATGTGACGCACGACCGCGAGATTGTGGCTGATGAAGAGATAGGTGAGCCCGAACTCCTTCTGGAGATCGCGCATCAGGTTGAGGATTTGCGCTTGAACCGAGACGTCGAGCGCCGAGGTAGGCTCGTCGCAGACGATGAACTCGGCGCTCGACGCCAGCGCGCGGGCGATGGCGATGCGTTGGCGCTGGCCGCCGGAAAACTCATGCGGGAACTTCTTGCCATCGTCGGGATGCAGGCCGACAAGCGTCAGCAGCTCGCCGACGCGCTTCGTCACATCCGCGCCCTTGAGCAAGCCGAAAGCATGGATCGGCTCGGCGATGATCCGTTCCACCCGCCAGCGTGGATTGAGGCTGGCATAGGGATCCTGGAAGATCATCTGGATGCGCTTGCGCAGTGCCATCTTCTCGGCAGGATCATGATGCCCGGTCATCGAGATGCCGTCGATTGTCACGTCGCCGCCGGAGACCGGCAAAAGGCCCACCACCATGCGCGCGACCGTCGATTTGCCGGAACCGGACTCGCCGACGAGCGCAAAGGTCTCCCCCCTGCGGATCTCGAAGCTCAGACCGTCGACGGCCTTGAGATAGGCCTTCGGCAGGCTCTCCAGAACGCGGTTGAGCCAAGGGCGCGACACATCGAACACGCGCCGGAGATCGCGTACGGTGACGTAGGGCTTCACCTCCTCGCTCATCGCATGCCCCCCCCGCCGGCATAGAGATGGCAGGCGACACGATGCCCCGGTTCGACCTTCTCGTCGACCGGCTCGGCCGGATCGGGCCGTTCGAGGTGGCAACGGTCAAAGACGCGGTCGCAACGTGGATTGAAGGCGCAACCTCGCGGAATATTCGAAAGACGCGGCATGGCACCGGGAATCTGCGTCAACCGTTCGGCATCGGTCTCCAGCGTCGGGATCGCGCCCATCAGTCCGCGTGCATAGGGATGAAGCGGGTGCCTTACCACATCGCGCACCGGGCCGATTTCGGCAACCCGGCCGGCATACATCACCGCGACACGGTCCGCCGTCTCGGCGATGACGCCCATGTCGTGGGTCACCAGCATCACCGCCGTCCCGCGCTCGCGGCAGAGCTTCTTGATGAGGGCGATGATCTGGGCCTGCACGGAAACGTCGAGGGCGGTCGTCGGCTCGTCGGCAACAATGAAATCCGGCTCGCACGAGAGCGCGAGCGCGATAACCACACGCTGGCGCATCCCGCCCGAGAATTCGTGCGGATAGCCGTCGATCCGCTTGTCCGGCGCGGGAATGCCGACTTCGGCGAGCAGCGCGATCGCCCGTTCGCGCGCCGCGGCGGGCGAAAGGTCGGTATGGGTGAGGATCGTCTCGATCAACTGTTCGCCGACGCGGTAGAGCGGGTTGAGCGAAGTCAGCGGATCCTGGAAGATCATCGCGACCTTGCGGCCGCGGATACGGCGCATTTCTTCTTGCGGCAGGTTGTCGATCCGCCTGCCGTGCAGGAGAATTTCGCCGCCCGCGATGCGACCCGGTGGCTCTATCAGCCCGATGATCGCCGAGCCGGTAACGGACTTGCCCGCCCCGCTCTCGCCGACGACACCGAGCACCTCGCCCTTGGCGATATCGAACGATACATCGTCGATGGCGCGCAGAATGCCTCGCCGCGTGACGAACTCGACGCAGAGGTTGCGCACGGAAATGACGGGTTCGCTCATCGGATCATCGCAGTTTCGGGTTGAGCGCATCGCGCAGCCAGTCGCCCAGCAGGTTGACGGCCAGCACGAGAATGGCGAGCGTCGCGCCCGGAAAGGCGACGATCCACCAGTCGCCCGAGAACAGATACTGGTTGCCGATGGAAATCAGCGTGCCGAGTGAGGGCTGTGTCGGCGGCAGGCCGACGCCAAGGAACGAGAGGGTCGCCTCGGTGATGATCGCAAGACCGAGATTGATCGTCAGGATCACCAGCACCGGCCCGATGACGTTCGGCAGCACATGCCGCAGCATGATGACAGGGGTCGGAATACCGACGAGACGAGCGGCCGCGACGTAATCCTTGTTCTTCTCGACGAGAGTCGATCCGCGGATCGTGCGGGCGTACTGCACCCAGAACGAGAGGCCGATCGAAATCACCAGCACCGGGACCGCGCTGTCCTCCCGCGAAACGCCTTTGAGCAGCGCGTGGACCACGCCGTCGATCAGAAGCGCGATCAGGATCGCCGGGAAGGTCAACTGCACGTCGGCGATACGCATGATAAGCGCATCGACCCGGCCGCCGACGTAACCGGCAACGAGCCCAAGCGTAATGCCGATCGCGGCCGCGAGCAGCACGCCGAGGCCGCCGACGGCGAGCGAAACGCGCAGGCCGTAGAGGATCGCCGAGTAGAGATCGCGCCCTTGATCATCCGTGCCGAAGACAAAACGTGGATCACCGGCCGCCTGCCAACGCGGCGGGATCGAGGCGTCGGCCAGAAAGACCTTCGCGGGATCGAAAGGATCGAACGGCGCGATCCAGGGCGCAAAGGCAGCACCCAGAAACATCAGCAGCACGATGAGGGCGGCGAGCATCGTGAGCTTGGAAGCCCGGAAGCTCGCGAAGACATCGGAATCGAGAAGGCGCGCAACGAGGCCGGAGCTGCCGCCGCCGACAAGGCCCTTCACTTCCTCCGGTGTGGGATGAGGCATGTTGCGCTCCTTATGCCCGCATCGCGACGCGCAGACGCGGATCGACGAGGCCATAGGCGAGATCCACCGCCAGGTTGATGACCACGAACAGGAAGCCGATCAGCATCAGGTAGGCGGCCATGATCGGAATGTCGACGTTCTGCACGGCCTTGAGGAACAGAATGCCCATGCCCGGCCAGTTGAACACCGTTTCGGTGATGATCGCGAAGGCGATGATCGAGCCGAGCTGAAGCCCGGCGATGGTGATGACGGGAATGAGCGTGTTCTTCAGCGCATGGCCGAAATGGATCGAACGGGTCCTGAGCCCGCGCGCCCTGGCGAACTTGATGTAATCCGTGCGCATCACCTCCATCATCTCGGCGCGCACGAGCCGCATGATGAGCGTCATCTGGAAGAGCCCGAGCGTGATCGCCGGCAGGATCAGTGCCTTGAGCCCGGATGTGGTGAGAAAGCCGGTCGTCCACCATTGGCCGATCTTCACAACCTGCCCGCGCCCGTTGGACGGAAGCCAGCCGAGGATCACCGCAAAGAGATAGATCAGAAGAATCCCGATCAGGAAGGTCGGCAGCGAGACGCCGACGAGGCTGACGGCCTGAAAAACCCGCGCAAGCCAGGAATCGCGGTTGAGCGCGCAATAGACGCCCATGATGACGCCGACGATCAGCGCAAAGATCGCCGCCGTAATCGCGAGTTCCAGCGTCGCGGGGGCCCGTTCGGCGAGAAGCTGCGTCACAGGCAGGCGGAACTGGTAGGATACGCCGAAGTTGAAATGAAGCACATCCCGGACGAAGCGTCCGAACTGCACGATCGCCGGATCGTTGAGACCGAGCGATTCACGCAGGCGTGCCACCTCTTCCTGCGGGGTGTCGATCCCGACCATCTGGTTCACGGGGTCGCCCACGAAGCGGAACATCAGGAACGCGATCAACGCGACCGCAACCATGACGAACAGCGATTGCGCGATCCGCCGGATAATGAAGGCGAGCATCGGATCTCTCGTCTCGAGCCGGAAAGGAGCGAGGGCGCGGCGGTGGCCACGCCCTCGTCACGATCTTATTTCTTCACGGCCCAGTAGAGCAGCACCGAGTTGTCCGCACGCTGGGTCAGCTTCACGTTCTTGGCTACACCCCAGGCAAGCGCCTGCTGATGCAGCGGGACGTAGGCAAACTCCTTTGTGGTGATCTCGTACGCTTCCTTGATCATCGCATCGCGCTTCTTGGCATCGGCTTCGACGAGGATCTTGGCGGTAAGGTCGTCAACCTTCGCGTTACAGTAGCCGCCAAGGTTCGATTCGCCACGCGGCGACCCCTCGGCACGGCAGCCGTGGAGATCGTTCAGCACGTTGTGGCTGTCGAAAGTCCCCGGCGTCCAGCCCAGGAGGTAGAACGAGGTCTTGTAACCGCCCGGCTTGAGCACCTTGGCGAAATACTGTGCCTTGGGCTGGGCATTGAGGTTCACCTTCACGCCGATGCGGGCGAGCATGCCGACAACCGCCTGACAGATCTGCGCGTCGTTGACGTAGCGATCATTCGGGCAATCCATGCCGACCTCGAAGCCGTTGGGATAGCCGGCATCGGCAAGCAGCTTCTTGGCGCCTTCCGGATCGAACTTCGGGCTGCTGAAGGCCGCCGAATGGGTGAAGAGATCGGGAGCGATCATCAGCGCCGAGGGAGTCGAGAGGCCGCGCATGACACGCGTCTTGATGATCTCCTTGTCCACGGCCATGTTGAACGCCTGCCGGACGCGGACATCCTTGAACGGATTCTTGCCCTTGACGCTCGATTCCAGCAGCTCGTCGCGGCTTTGATCGTAGCCGAGGAAGATCGTGCGCAGTTCGGGGCCAGCCAGCACCTGCGCCTTGTCGGAAGCGTTGACCCGGGCCATATCCTGGACGGGGACCGGCTCGATCACGTCCACCTCACCCGAGAGCAGCGCCGCGACGCGCGTGGCGGCGTTGGGGATCGGCGTGAAGATGATCTCGTCGAGATTGTGCTCCTTTTTGTCCCACCAGTTCGGGTTGGCCTTGAAGACGGTCTTCACGCCCGGCTGGTGGCTCTCGATCTTGAAGGGGCCGGTTCCGTTGGCGTTGAGGGCGATGTGGCTCGGCGTCGCGGCGGAAGCCGGCGTCGGCGCGGCCGAACCGTTGGCCTCGGCCCACTTCTTCGAGATGATGTACCAGGTATCCCACTGGGCGATCATGATCGGGTTCGGCGAGGTAAGCTCGACCTCGACGGTATAGTCGTCGACCTTGGTGAACTTGGCATCCTTCGGCACGCGGGTCTGGAAGTTCGAACCCGCCGCACGCACGCGGTCCGCCGAGAAGATCACGTCATCGGCGGTGAAGGCCTCGCCATTGTGGAACTTGACGTTCTTGCGCAGATGGAACCGCCACTTTTTCGCACCATCGAGGATTTCCCAGCGCTCCGCGAGACCCGGCCCGACCTTGAGATCCTTTCCGCGGGTGATCAGTCCGTCATAGACATGGCCGAGATGCGCGTTGGCCGTTGTCTCGTTCAGGGTATAGGGGTCAAGCGACTTGAGATCGCCCTGATTGGCATAGCGCAGCGTCACGGCATGAGCCGAAACGCTCGACAGGGCAACGGCTGCAAAGGCTGCTAGCAGGTGACGCCGGATGGACATTTTTCGAAATCTCCCGATTTTCGATCCAATTTTTCTGTTTCTGGTTCGCCCCAGAGAATGGACTTCCTCCGTCGCCCCCTCGGCGCCGGAAAAATGCCACGCGAAGGCGCCAGCGTAGACGTGAAAATCCGGACTGGTCAACCATCCTTCGCATGGGTTCGCCCCCGCCCGCCCGGGAAATTGTTCAGAGCTGGACCATTTCAGCGATGAAACAACGGGCCAGGAACGTTATTCGGACGGTTCTCCACATGGGGACAAGGCCGGATTGTGCTGTGCCGCACAAACGGATTGGGCACAACGCGTGAATGTGCGAGCATCCCCCTGACCGCGAATCCGGACCGGCGAGGAAGGGCAAGATGCGGAGCGAAACAGTCTTGAAACGTAAGATCACGGCGATTATGGCGGCCGATGTCGCCGAATACACCCGCCTCATCGCGGAAGACGAGGAAGGCGCGTTGCGTCGCCTCGAAAGCTACCGGAAGGTTTTCGACGATTTCGTCAAGCGCGCCGGCGGCCGCATCTTCAACACGGCCGGTGACGGCGTGATGTGTGAGTTCTCCAGCGCAGTGGAGGCAACGCGCTGCGCCATCGACATTCAGGAATCGCTGCGCACGGCGAATATGGCGCTGCCCGCCGATAGGCAGATGCATTTCCGCATCGGCATTTCCATCGGCGATGTTGTCGAGCGCGACGGCGATCTCCTCGGCGATGGCGTCAATATCGCGGCGCGGCTCCAGGCCCTCGCGGAGCCGGGTAGCATCTGCGTCTCGCGTCACGTCCACGAAGCGGTGATGAACAAGGTGTCGGTGCCGTTTCGCGATCTCGGCAACCGCGAGGTCAAGAACCTTCCCCACCCCGTCCACGCCTACCAGATCGAGATGGGCCCGCGCGACAAGAGCGCGAACGCAGTGCCACCCCGCCCGCTCACGCCTCCTTCCGAGAGCCGAGGCGTTTCCGCCGGCTGGATCGCCGCGGCCGCGATTGCGCTGGCAGCCGGCGCCGGCGGCTACGTGCTTCTTCAGCGTCAGGAAGGTCCCAGACCTCCGGCCGTGACGAAGACCGCCCCACCCCAGATCGCGGATGCTCCGAAAACGACCGAACCTCCGAAGGCTTCCGAACCCGAGAAGGCGCCACAGCAGCAGAGCGTCGTCGTCACGGAAAATCTCACACCCGCCCAGGCCTTCGAGAAGCTCGCCAAGAGCGGCGGCATCGTCAAGGACGCGAAATCGGCGCCCGAACTCTATCACAACGCCCGCTCCTTCGAGCAGCGCGGCGAAAGCGCGGCGGCCCGGCGCGATTACCTCACGCTTGCCGCGCTGGGCACCGACCATATCGATCCGCTGATGCGCCTTGCCGCGCTGATCCGGACGCAGGACGGACGAGCCGGCGCCCGTGAGCTGTTCGCGGACCTCGCACAGGGCAAGGGTCGTGCGGCCGCACTGGTCCAGATTCTCCAGTTCGACGGCGCTGAGAAGCAAAGCCGCCTTCAGGCCTTCGCCGATGCCAACCCCGATTTCGCGCCGGTCCATGCGCTGATTGCGCAGGAATTCGGCGAAGACCGGCAGAATGGGCAGACGATCAACGATCGCCGGTTCGAACTTGCCGCGCTCAAGCGGTTCCTTGCCGCCGATAAGGAAGGCAAGCTGGTGCCCTTCTTCCTCGACCAGAGCGTGCTCGCGCAGTGGATCGATCGGGCGCAGAAACGCGAACGCGCGGCATCCGAATTCTTTGCGACGCGGCGCGACCGCATCGGGCTCTCGTTCATGCGCTCGAACCAGAGCTGGATGGCGACGATTTCCCTGCCCGAGGCTGCCTCTGCGATTGAGTACAAGTTCGGCGACATGCCGGAGTTCAAGATGACCGGCTCACTCACGATGCTCGATCAGCGAACCGGAAAACCGATGGCAAACCCGAGCTTCGAGATGCCCTCGACGCAGGGCCCGACAGACGTATCCTTGCGCTACCTCGACGCCAACGGCATCCGCAGTGCGGTCTCGACCGAAACTTTCGATCCGCGCGATGCCCTCACGGCTATGCAGCGGCAGATCCTCAACCAGACAGCCTCAAGCTGGTTCCAGTTCGGCAAGGATCACAATGCCGGGTTCCTCTACTACACCCACATTGTCAGCTATCGCTGCGCAATCAAGAAGGTGGAATACGGCCTTGGCGGCGAGCCGCCAGCACAGGAGCTCCGCCTCCCGCCCTGCGACGAGCGCGACCCCTACGCCATCCCGCGCGATGTTAACCCCTACTTGCGGGTGGGCCGCGAAATCGCAGGCGCGACCATGCGCATCACCTTCACCAACGGTGATATCTCGGATGTAAAGACCTACCAGCGGCCGTAAGGTCATTCTCCGGGGCGTGCCATCAACGCGGCAAGTTCGATGCCGTTGCGCACGCCCATCTTTTCCAGAATGCGTGCCCGGTGAACCTCAACGGTACGCATCGCAATGCCGAGATCACCGGCGATCTGCTTGTTGAGACGGCCCCGGATCATCAGTTCCATTACCTCGCGTTCCCGATCCGACAGGGTCGCGAGCCGATCCTTGAGCGCAAGGCGGGTTTCACGGGCGGCCTGCCGGGTCTCCTCCACGGCCAGCAGTTCGACGATCCGGTCGACGAGCTGATTGTCGTTGAACGGCTTTTCGAGGAAATCCATCGCGCCGCGCTTGAGAGCGGAAACGGCCAGCGGCACGTCGCCGTGTCCGGAAAGCATGATGACCGGCTGCTCGGCGCCGGCCATGACGAGCCGGTCGAGAACCTCGATGCCGGAAATGCCGCCGAGGCGGATATCAAGAATGACAACGCCGCGAAGGCCGGCGGCATGGGCTTCGAGGAACGCCTCGCCGGAGGCATAGCAGGCCGCCCGGATGCCCCGCGAGGCGAAAAGCCAAACAAGCGAATCCCGGATCGCCTCCTCGTCATCGACGATATGAACATGGATCTCGCCGACGAGGATTTCGCTCATGAAGCGATCTCCACGACCTCGGCGGCCGGCAGCACCACGATGAAGCGCAATCCGCCCCCATCGAGCGTCTCGAACGTGAGCCGCCCCTTATGCAGTTCGACGATCGTCCGGCAGATGTTGAGCCCCATGCCCATGCCGTCGGTTTTCGTCGTCACAAAGGGCTCGAAAAGGCGCTGTTCGAGGTTAGGCGCGAGACCGATCCCACGATCCTCGACCGCGATCTCGACGCCGCTGTCCCGCGCCCGCGTCCTGAGGGTGAGAATGCGGTCTGTCGCCGGGGTAGCCGCCATTGCCTCGACGCCATTGCGAATGAGGTTGAGCAGCACCTGCTGCATGAGGATCGGGTCCGCCAGCACGAGCGGCAACCCGACGGCGAGATCGGTTTCGAGGCGGACGCCGTGTTTGCGCAGGTCTGCCTCGGCGAAGGAGGCGCTCTCGGCAATGAGCTGTCCGGCATCCGTCGCCACGATTTTGGGATCGCTCTTGCGGACGAAATCGTGGACGCGGCGGATGATCTGCCCAGCCCGCTTGGCCTGAACGCCGAGCTTTTCCAGCGCCTCGGTCAGGGCCGGCGGATCGGCCCTGTTCGCCCGGATGAGATTGAGGCAGCCGGCGGCGTAGCTCGCAATCGCCGCGAGCGGCTGGTTGAGTTCATGGGCAAGGGTCGAGGCCATTTCGCCCATCGTCACAAGGCGGGCCGTGCGCTGAAGCGAGGCATCCTGCGCCTTCGCCAGTTCCTCGGCGCGCTTGCGATCCGTGATGTCGAGCACGGAAGCCATCCAGCCGGCATGACGTCCTTGCGCGTCGATCAGCGGCGCTTCGTAGATCAGCACATCGAACAGCGAGCCGTCGGCGCGGGCGAAACGCAGCTCGAACCCCTCGTCCGGGGCATCGCCGGCGAGGACCCGGTTGTGCATCGTCACGGTGCGATCAAGATCGCTTGGATCCCAGTAGGGCATGGGTGGCCCCCGTCCGATCAAATCCTCGCGTTCGAGCCCCAACATCCGGCAGAAGGCGGAATTGACGTAGATAATGCGTCCTTCGAGGTCCCGCGCGCGCATCCCAACCGTGAGGGAATCCTCCATCGCCTTACGGAAGGCGGATTCGGCGCGCAGCGCGGTCTCGGCATCGAGGCGCTTGCGAACGTGGCTGTGCGCCAGCACGAGCGAGGCGACGGCCAGCGCCGCAAGCCCGAAGATCGCAGCGATCAGCAGCCGGTTGGTGGTGTCGCCCGGCTTGTCGTAGGGGGCAATCTGGAGGATGAGCCCCGGCAACGGCGGATCGAAGCTGATGCCATGCGCCTTTGTCACGTCGCCGCGCTGGGTCCGCGATTTCACCGCAACCGCCTCGCCGTCCGTATCGACGAGGCGGACATCGTATTTCTCGGCGATCCACCACGGCACATGACGGGCAAGGAGCGCGTCGGCCGCGAAGGTGGCGACGATTACGGCTCCAGCGCGCGCGCCGCCCGCGACGGGCGTCGCGATGTCGATCACCCTCCCCCCGCCGTCGATGGCGCGCGGCCCGGCGTAGATCGGCTGCATCGACCCCTGAAGGCCGCGGAGAACGATCCCAGCCCGGATCGGCCCTTCGGGAAGCAACGAACTGTCGGGCACCGAGAGGAGCACCCTGCCCTCGGCGGTGAACCAGGAAATCGCCAGGATTTCCGGGTTGTTCACGAGCATCTGGCCGGCAGAAGCCAGGAGGGCGGCATCTGTCACCGAGGAGCGGCCACTGTCGAGCGAAAGCCGTTTCAGGGCATCCTCGTCTGTCCCAAGCTGGAAGCGCAGGGTCTGCTCGACCCACAACGCGTCGGTCAGGAGCGAGGCATGAGCACGCTCGCTCTCCTCGCGCTCGACATACCAGAGCAACACGAAGATCAACGCCGCGAGAAGTGCGATGGCAAGGATGGGCATGGCCGCCAGCAGCCCACGGCCAAGGCGGTCGCCCCGGACAAAACGGCGCATCCCGGCCGTCCCCGGAACATCCGACCGTCTGGCCGCCGAGATTCTGATACCGCTCCGGCGCCCCTGAGACGCCAACATACCCGTTTCCTCCCGCCGACGCTCTTCCAGCGCCTTGTTGCCGGCTTCGCATTCTCTGACCGCAATGGCACGAAAAGGCGACTTACGGAAATCCACAATAGCGGACTTGGCAAGAAGAGCCTAACCAGCGAGCGTGCGAAGGTGAAAGGGCCTCACGCATCAAGACCGATTGCCAACAGGCAGAATGTTTCAAGGAGGAATTCCAATGCGCTTTATCAATGGCAGGATTGCAGCCGTCGTCGCCGGTCTCGTGATCGGGATGGGAGCTGCCGCCGCGCAGGAACCGATCGTCATCAAGTTCAGCCATGTGGTTGCCCCGAAAACGCCGAAGGGTCTCGGCGCGGACAAGTTCAAGGAACTGGCCGAGAAATACACCGGCGGCAAGGTGAAGGTGGAAGTTTACCCGAACTCGCAGCTCTACAAGGACAAGGAAGAGATGGAGGCGCTCCAGCTCGGCGCCGTGCAGATGCTCGCGCCCAGTCTCGCGAAGTTCGGCCCGCTCGGCGCCCGCGAGTTCGAGGTGTTCGACCTGCCGTTCATTTTCCCTGACAAAGCCGCGCTCGCCAAGATCACCAAGGGAGCGGTGGGCAAGGACCTGTTCAAGAAACTCGAGTCGAAGGGCATCACCGGCCTCGCCTACTGGGATAACGGCTTCAAGATCTTCTCGGCCAACAAGCCGATCAAGCGCCCGGACGACATGCTTGGCCTCAAGGTCCGCATCCAGTCCTCTAAGGTGCTCGAAGCGCAGATCAAGGCGCTCGGCGCGATCCCCCAGGTGATGGCGTTCTCGGAAGTCTATCAGGGCCTCCAGACCGGCGTTATCGACAGCCAGGAGAACACGCCTTCGAACATGTTCACCCAGAAGTTCCACGAGGTGCAGAAGAACACAACCGTCACCCGCCACGGCTACATCGGCTACGCGGTGATCGTGAACAAGAAGTTCTGGGACGGTCTGCCGGGTGACATCCGCACCCAGCTCGAGAAGGCGATGGACGAGGCGACGGATTATTCGAACTCGGTCTCCCAGAAGGAGAATGACGAGGCGCTTGCCGAGATCAAGAAGAGTGGCAAGACCGAGATCTACGAGTTGACCGCCGCTGACAAGGCCGCCTGGATGAAGGCGCTCAAGCCCGTGCACAAGGAAATGACCTCGCGCATCGGCAAGGAGACGGTTGACGCCGTCTATCGTGAACTCGGCCTGACGAACTGAGCCTTTCGGCTCTTCGGACGAACCAAGACCGGAATGCGGCCGCGCGTTCGCGCGCGGCCTGACCATCCGGAGCCAAGTTATCGTTTGTCGCCTTTTCCTTCGGCCGAACCGTTTTCGGCCGTCGAAGAAAGCTGTGGGGGAGTGTCATGCTGCGTCTTCTCGATCGCCTCGAAGAGGTGATCATCACCATTCTGATCGGTCTCGCGACCGTGATCATTTTTGTGGCGGTGGTGCACCGCTACAGCCTCAGCGGCATCGTAGGCATCTTCAATTTTGCCCGCACCAACGAGATCACCTGGCTTGCCGAACCCGCCAAGCAGACCTTCCTTGCGCTACGCGAAGTCAACCTCGTCTGGGCGCAGGAAGTCTGTATCTACCTCTTCGTCTGGATGGCGAAGTTTGGTGCGGCCTACGGCGTGAGAACCGGCATCCACGTCGGCGTCGATGTGCTCATCAACATGCTCGACGAAAAGAAGCGCAACGCCTTCATCATGTTCGGCCTGCTCGCGGGTGCATTGTTCACCGGCATTGTCGCCATCCTCGGCACGAACTTCGTCTACCACATGTCGCATACGACGGCGATGGCGGTCGATGTCGAGGTGAAGATGTGGATCATCTATCTCGCGATCCCGCTCGGAACCTCGCTGATGTGCTTCCGTTTCCTTCAGGTTGCCTGGAATTTCTGGCACACTGGAGAACTGCCGCACCACGACCACTCCCATGTCGATGGCATGGACGATGCTGAACCGGCTAAGGGAGCCTGACCCATGAACGCGGCTCTCATTTTCGGCGGTCTCATCGCCCTCATGCTCACCGGCATGCCGATTTCGATCGCGCTCGGCCTGACGGTGCTGACCTTCCTTTTCACCATGACGCAGGTGCCGATCGACACCGTGGCGCTCAAGCTGTTCACCGGCATCGAGAAGTTCGAGATCATGGCGATCCCGTTCTTCATCCTCGCAGGCAACTTCCTGACGCACGGCGGCGTCGCCCGCCGCATGATCCGCTTCGCCTCGGCGATGGTCGGCCACTGGCACGGCGGCCTCGGCCTCGCGGGCGTCATGGCCTGCGCCCTCTTCGCGGCGGTCTCGGGCTCCGCGCCCGCGACTGTGGTGGCGATCGGCGCGATCATCCTCCCGGCGATGGTGAAGCAGGGCTTTCCGCCGCGCTTCGGCGCCGGTGTGATCACAACGTCCGGTGCACTCGGCATCCTGATCCCGCCCTCGATCGTGATGGTGATGTATTCCGTCGCGACCTCCGGCATGATCGTCGAGGGACCGACGGGCGAGAAGGTCTCCGCGGCTTCGGTCGGGCAGTTGTTCATCGCCGGTGTCGTGCCGGGGCTGATCCTCGCGACGCTGCTCGGCGTGACGACCTGGTATCGCGCGTGGAAGAACGACTACCCGCGCCTGCCGAAGGCAAGCTTCGCCGAACGTTGGCTGGCCCTGCGTGAAGCTTTCTGGGGACTCGCGCTGATCGTTATCGTCATCGGCGGCATCTACACCGGTGCCTTCACGCCGACCGAAGCCGCCGCGATGAGCGCGGTCTATGCCTTCGTGATCGCCGTGTTCGTCTACAAGGACATGACGCTGAAGGAAGTGCCAAAAGTCTTGCTCAACTCGGCCAACATGAGCGCGATGCTGCTCTACATCATCACCAACGCGGTGCTCTTCTCGTTCCTGATGACGCATGAGAACATCCCGCAGGCGCTCTCGGCCTGGATGGTCGATCAGGGTCTCGGCTGGTGGACGTTCCTGCTCTTCGTGAACATCCTGCTTCTCATGGCGGGCAACTTCATGGAACCTTCGTCCATCGTGCTCATCATGGCGCCGATCCTCTTCCCGGTCGCGGTCAAGCTCGGCATCGACCCGGTCCATTTCGGCATCATGATTGTCGTCAACATGGAAGTCGGCATGTGCCACCCACCGGTGGGGCTCAACCTCTACGTGGCCTCGGGCATTACCAAGATGGGCATCACGGAACTGACCATTGCCGTCATGCCCTGGCTGCTGACGATGCTCGGCTTCCTCATCCTCATCACCTATGTCCCGGAAGTTACCCTGTTCCTTCCGCGGCTTCTGGGAATGCTCTGAGAAAGCGATTCATCGCATTCATGCGGTGATTCAGTTCACGCGCTCGATCAAGGCGGCTTCGGGTTCAATGCCCGGGCCGCCTTTTTTCATGCCTTGTGTCAGGCGACGACCTTGAACTTGACGCGCATCTGTGTTCGACCCGCTCAAAAGGTTTTGGGGGAAACACCATGATTGCGACCCAGGAACAGGCCATGATCCGTGATGCCGCACGCGAATTCGCGCGCGAGCGGCTCAAGCCGAACGCTGCCGAGTGGGACCGGACCAAGACCTTCCCCGCAGAAGCCCTTCGCGAGATGGGCAAGATCGGCTTTCTCGGTATGCTCGTCACCGAGGAATGGGGCGGCTCCAATGTCGGTGATGTCGCCTATGCGATGGCGCTTGAGGAGATCGCCGCCGGCGACGGTTCTGTCTCCACCATCATGAGCGTCCACAATTCCGTCGGCTGCAAGCCGATCGCAACCTTTGGGACCGAAGCGCAGAAAGAGCAGTTCCTGCGCCCGCTCGCGTCCGGCGAATGGATCGGCGGTTTTGCTCTCACCGAGCCACAGGCCGGCTCCGACGCTTCGGCGATCCGCACCCGCGCGCGACCGGACGGGAATTCGCACTACGTCCTCAGCGGGACCAAGCAGTTCATTACCTCAGGGAAGAACGCAAAGGTTGTCATCGTTTTTGCGGTAACCGACCCCGATGCCGGCAAGAAGGGTATTTCCGCCTTCATCGTGCCAACCGATACGCCCGGCTATACGATCGGCCGCGTAGAGGACAAGCTCGGCCAGCATGCTTCGGACACCTGCCAGCTTGTCTTCGAGGACATGCGCATCCCGGCCGAATACCGGCTTGGAGCCGAGGGCGAAGGGTACAAGATCGCCCTCTCCAACCTCGAAGGCGGACGCATCGGCATCGCCTCGCAATCGGTCGGCATGGCACAGGCTGCACTCGATGCAGCCGTGGACTATGCCCGCGAGCGCGAGACCTTCGGCAAAAAGCTGATCGACCATCAGGCGATTGCCTTCAAGCTTGCGGATATGCGCACGCAGATCCATGTCGCGCGGCAGGCTGTGCTGCACGCCGCCGCGCTGCGGGAGGCGGGCCAGCCCGCCCTCACCGAAGCTTCTATGGCCAAGCTCTTCGCCTCCGAAATGGCCGAGCGTGTCGCCTCGACCGCGATTCAAATCTTCGGCGGCTACGGTTACCTTGCCGACTTCCCGGTCGAGCGGATCTACCGCGACGTGCGCGTCTGCCAGATTTACGAGGGCGCAAGCGACATCCAGCGGATGCTGATCGCGCGCAGCCTCTGAGGAGAGCCATGTCGCTGCCGCTCGCAGGTTTGCGGATCGTCGAATTCGCCGGGATCGGCCCCGCACCTTTCGCGGCGATGCTGCTCGGCGACATGGGCGCCGAGATCATCCGCATCGACCGCCCCGGCGGAGCGGACCCTTGGACGAAGAACGTCATCCGCCGCGGCCGGCGCTCGGTGGTCGCCGATCTCAAGTCGGCAGAAGATATCGCGCTGGTGCGCGGCCTCATCGTCCGCGCCGATGCGCTGATCGAGGGCTTCCGGCCCGGTGTGATGGAACGGCTCGGGTTGGGGCCAGAGGCCATGTTGGCGGCCAACCCGCGTCTCGTCTACGGCCGTATGACCGGCTGGGGACAGGGTGGCCCTCTCGCTGCCTCAGCCGGGCACGACATCAACTACATCGCCATCACCGGCGCACTTCATGCCATCGGAACGACGGCACGCCCCGTGCCGCCGCTTAACCTGGTCGGCGACATGGGCGGTGGTGCGCTTTACCTCGCGATGGGTGTGCTGGCAGCGGTGCTGTCCGCCCGCGCGACCAGGCAGGGCAGGATCGTCGATTGTGCGATCACGGATTGCACGGCGTCGCTGATGGCGATGTTCGCCGATCTCGGCGATCAGCATCGTTGGAATTTCTCGGCGCGCGAGGCCAATGTCCTCGACGGCGGCGCGCCGTTCTACCGGAACTATGCCTGCAAGGATGACAAGTTCATCGCCGTCGGCTGCCTCGAACCGCAGTTCTTTGCCACCTTCTGCCGGTTGCTCGGCATCGAGTTGATCCCGGAAGCCGAGCGGATGAACCCTGCCAACTGGCCGGGCCTGACGGATCGTTTCGCGGCGATCATCGCGACCCGCATGGCGGAGCGCGGAATCAGCCTCGAATCCATC
>DAORNC010000002.1:42259-43341 GCA_035440785.1 Rhabdaerophilum sp.
ATGCGGTATTTGTCGGATCGGATGCCTGCGTCGCGCCGGTCTTGACGCTTGACGAGGCGCCCGCCCATCCGCATAACCAAGCTCGTGGAACCTTCGCCGCAGTGGACGGCGTCGTGCAGCCCTCTCCCGCGCCGCGGTTCTCCGGAAGCGAAACCGCCACGCCCCAGCTTCAACCGGATTTTCCGTCGCTTCAGGCGGCGCTTTCCGCTTGGGCCTGACTTTTATCGTCAGGCAGAGCGGCAGGAGGCATTCTTGTTCGCCCTCAACGATTTTCTGCTCGCTGGCTGCCTGTTGCTCGGCGCGGCGCTCTACACCACGGTCGGCCATGCCGGTGCCTCGGCGTATATCGCCGCAATGGCGTTGTTCGGCCTCGCGCCGGAGGTGATGCGTCCCACGGCGCTGGTGCTCAACATCTTCGTCGCAAGCTACTCCGCTTGGCGTTTCGTCAAGGCCGGATTGTTTGACTGGAAGGTCCTGTGGCCGATCATGCTCGGCGCGGTGCCGATGGCCTTCCTCGGTGGCTCGATCCAGCTTCCCGGCCACGTCTACAAGCCGCTCGTCGGCGTGATGCTGCTGCTTGCCGCGACGCGCCTTCTCTGGTCTGGCCAGAGCAGCGCAACGATGATCCTGCGTCCGATGCAGATCCCGCTCGGCATTCTGGCCGGCGCGGCGCTAGGCCTGCTGGCCGGACTATCGGGAACGGGGGGCGGGATTTTCCTCTCCCCGCTCCTCCTGTTCATGCGCTGGAGCGACATCCGCACCACCTCGGGCAATGCGATCGTATTCATCCTCCTGAACTCGATTGCCGGGCTTCTGGGAAACTACGCGGCCGTCAAGGCACTACCGGCCGAGATGCCGCTGTTCCTCGGCGCGGTGATGCTGGGTGCCTTCATCGGTACGCTTTTCGGCACGCGGACTCTGAAGCCCGGCGGCGTGCGCCGGGCTCTAGGAGTGGTTTTGATCATCGCCGGATTAAAGATGATCTTTACCGCATGAAGCCACGCGACAGTCAGGGTGCCGGATTGCCGCGCATCTGATGCACGGCGTCGATCCGCTTTTCGATCTCCTCGGTGATCGTCACG
>DAORNC010000002.1:43355-47342 GCA_035440785.1 Rhabdaerophilum sp.
GAGCCGATGGCGAGCTTCAGCTGCGCCATCGTCGTTGCGCCGATGATGTTCGAGGTCACGAACGGGCGGCTTGTCACCCAGGCGTTGGCGAAAACGGCCGGATCGATACCGAAATCGCGCGCGATCGCCATGTAATCGCGCGTCGCTTCCTCCGAACCCGGCTTCTCGTAACGCTGGCCGCGGTTGAACAGCGCGGAACGCGACCCGGGCGGGCGGGCGCCGTCAAGGTATTTGCCGGTGAGATAACCCTGCGCCAGCGGCGAATAGGCAAGCAGGCCGACCTGCTCGCGATACCAGACCTCGGCAAGACCGGTCTCGAACTGGCGGTTAATGAGGTTGTAGCAGTTCTGGATCGACTGGACGCGCGGTGCACCGCGGGTTTCGTTCTCGAACAGGAAGCGCATCGTGCCCCAGGGGCTCTCGTTCGAGAGGCCGACGTGGCGGATTTTCCCGGCCTTCACAAAATCACCAAGGATGTCGCAGATCTCGGCGATGGGGGTTTCCTCACCTCGAGTCTGGTATTCCTTGAGGTGGAACCGGGTCGGGTTCGAGCCCCAGGGCACCGCGCGCTCCGGGAAATGGAGTTGGTAGAGATCGATGTAGTCGGTTCCGAGACGCTGGAGGCTGCCCTCAAGGGCCTCGGTCATCTGCGCGCGGGTGAGCCGCGAAGTCGAGCCATCTTTGCGGAACCAGTCCATCACCGAACGGCCGACGACCTTCGAGGCGAGGATCACCTTGCCGCGGTTCTTGCGCGCCTTGAACCACGAACCGATGATGCGCTCGGTAGAACCCTGCGTCTCGCGCTTGGGCGGGATCGAGTAGAGTTCGGCGGTATCGAAGAAATTCACACCCTCGGAGAGCGCGTAGTCCATCTGCTCGTGGCCTTCGGCCTCGGTGTTCTGCTGGCCCCAGGTCATGGTGCCGAGGCAGATGGCGGATACTTGGAGGCCAGAACGGCCAAGGGGTCTCAGTTCCATGAGCAACCTTCAGATTGGGAGAAAAATGGGCGGGTTCAGTAAAGGGTTTCGCCGGGCTCAGCCTCGGTGTGGTGGCCGTTGCCCTCGTCTTCGTCGTTGGCCGGCACAGTATAGACGCCCTTGAGCCAGCGCGAGAGATCGAGATCGGCGCAGTGCTTCGAGCAGAACGGCCTGAAAGCTTCCGCCCGCAGCTTGCCGCACATCGGACATAACGGCGCACGGATGGGGGTCGGATCGGATTCCTTCATCTCAATTCGCCCGACCTTTCAGCTCACCTTGAGGGTGATGCCGCCATCGACCAGCAACTCGATGCCGGTGACATAGCGGCTCTCATCGGAGGCGAGGAACAGCGCGGCGTTGGCAACGTCGAACGCATCGCCCATGTGCCCCATTGGAACCTGTGCGTCGCGGGCGCGCCACATCGCCTCGACATCGCCGCCGGCGTAGCTCGCGGCGAGTCCGGCCGAGCGCTCGACCATCGGCGTCTTCATCAGGCCAGGGAGGATCGCGTTCACCCGGATTTTCTTCGGCGCGTACTGGGCGGCGGTGACGCGCGTGAGGTGGTTCATCGCCGCCTTGGAGGCCGCGTAACTCGCGTAGGCGACGCCGGTGTAGCGCACCGAAGCGATCGACGAGATATTGATGATCGAGCCGCCCTGCCCTTCCTGTGAGTATTGCTTCTCCATCACCGGAATGACGTGCTTCATCGCCAGAAACGCCGAGGTGAGGTTGACGCTCATAACCCGGTTCCACTCGTCTTCCGGCAGGTCGACCACGCCGCCGACCTCGGCAATGCCGACGTTGTTGTCGAGCACGTCGATCCGGCCGAACTCGCGCGCGATCTCGGCGACCAGCGCATCGACCTGATCGGATTTCGTCACGTCGCAACGGCGGGCGAAGGCCTTGCCGCCGCGATCCGTCACCAGTGCCGCGGTCTCCTCGGCAGCAGCGAGGTTGTAATCGACCGCGATCACGCGCGCGCCTTCCTCGGCGAAGCGCACTGCGGTCGCCTTGCCATTCCCCCAGCCGGGCCCCGAGGAACCGGCTCCCATGATAATCGCGACCTTGCCGGCGAGACGAGCAGTCATCCTAGTTCTCCGTTGGAATAGATTGGGCTGCGGGCGCCGGGGTCAACCGCTGTGCATCCACCGCAGGTGCACCGGAAACCCGGAGCCTTCGAGAAGGCTTGCCGTCTCGTAGAGCGGCAGACCGACGATCGCACTGTAGGAGCCTACGATCTTGGTGACGAAGGCGCCGGCGATACCCTGAATGGCATAGCCGCCGGCCTTTCCCTTCCATTCGCCGCTGGCGATATAGGCGTCGATCTCCGCCGATGAAAGCCGTTTGAACCGAACGCGCGCCTCCACGAGACGCTGGCTCTGGCGGCCATCCGGCAACATCACGACGACGCTGGTATAGACCCGATGCGCGCGCCCGGAAAGGAGACGCAGGCAGAAAGCAGCCTCGGCAGCCGTCTCGGCCTTGGGCAGAATGCGCGAGCCGAGCGCCACCACCGTGTCCGCCGCGAGAATATGGGAGGCGGCACGCTCTTCGTCATGCCGGGTCACCCTGAAGGTCGCGGAGGCCTTTTCCCGCGAAATCCGCTCGACATAGACACGCGGCCGCTCGCGCTGTTGCGGCGTCTCGTCGATCGAGGCGGCGATCACGTCATCCGGCGTGATGCCGATCTGCTGGAGAAGCTGGAAGCGCCGCGGCGAAGCCGAGCCGAGAATCAGCCGACCGATGCCGATGTCGCGCCGTGCCATGTACCGCCCTCCGGGAACCCTGCCCTCGCTTCTAGCGGGGACACCGTTCCTGCACAACAGCCCTCGGGCACGCGACGGCGCGGGCAACGGCCAGCCTCCTGTAAACCATGAAATTATTTGTAAATTATTTGTTAATTTGAAATAATAAATCGCAACTTATCTCGATTTTATTTACCTTGAATATGTTCATTTTTATTATTGTTTTGCCGTTGCTGGTCTTCAGCTTTATCTTTCGCGTCTTACGCGCAGTATTCGAGGATGCCTCCATGACGAACACGGTTTTCGAGAACTGGAACGAAGAGATGTCAGCCAGCTGGCGCACACGCCCGGTGTTGGCCCAGCATAACCTGGATCGCAACCCGCTCTTTTCCCGGGAAAATCTAGCGCGGTTGATCGAAACCTACCCGCTCGAACATCACGCGCTTGTTCATGTCAGCCATCGCGCCGACAAGACCCGCGTGTGGCGTGAAGGCGAGATGGGCGGCCTTTCCGGCGAGGAAGTCGTCGACGCCATCGCCGCCGGCAAGCTGTGGCTCAATCTGCGCAATGTGCCGGAAGTGGATCGCCGCTACCGCGATCTGATCGACGGCATCTTCTCCGAATTGCAGGGCTACATGCCCGATTTCGAAACCTACGACCGGACGATGGGCATTCTCATCTCCTCCCCCAATGCCTCCGTCCCCTATCATTCCGACCTGCCGGGCCAGTCGCTCTGGCAGATTGCCGGCCGCAAGCGTCTTTACCTCTACCCGGCGCAGGAGCCCTATCTGCCGCAGGCCGAGCTGGAGCGGATCGCGCTCTACGGCATTGAGGTCAACATGGGCTACGACCCGACCTATGACCGCGAGGCGCTGATCGTCGATCTTCAGCCGGGTCAGATGATGACCTGGCCGCTCAACGCGCCGCACCGGGTCGAGAACCATGATTGCCTCAATATCTCGATGACCTCGGAGCACTGGACAGCCGAGATCAAGCGCACGCAGCAGATCACCATGGCCAACGGGGTATTGCGTAATCTCTTCGGCTGGACGCCACGCTCCCGCCGCATCTCCGGCCCGGAATATGTCGCTAAAGCCGCGCTTCAGGCGCTGGCCCGTCGCTCGCCCTGGGTGAAGCGTGCGCGCCGCACACGTCGGCCGATCGATTTCCGCCTCGTGAAATCGCAGCCGGGCGTCATTCAGGACATCCCGGCCTATACGCGCTGAAGCCGCAGGAAACCGCTCAATGCCCCGGACCTATCGCGC
>DAORNC010000002.1:47364-55703 GCA_035440785.1 Rhabdaerophilum sp.
CGAGTTCATCGCCCGGTGGGCCGCGCTCGATCCGGGCGCGACGCCGTTCCAGTCGCCGCATTGGCTCGGGGCATGGTATCGACACGTGGGTTCGAGCGAGGGCATCAGCCCAGTACTCGTCGAGATCGAGGATGTCGAGACGAACGAACCTGTCATGGGACTCCCGCTCGTTCTTGATCGCCGCAGCCGGCAGAGCGTGATCGGGTTCGCCGACCTCGGCATCTCGGACTATAATATGCCGTTGCTCGGCCCTGCCGCACCGACGAGCATCGCGGGAGCGGCTGCGGCCTGGGCGGCGGCTCGGGAAGTTCTTCCCCAGGCCGATCTGAGCGTTTTCGAGAAGATGCCGCAGGGTATCAACGGTCGTGCAAACCCGATCGTGCTGGCGCTGGGCGGCCATCGCTCGCACCTGAGCGGTGGACAGGTTATCCTCGACGAGGAATATGACGCCTGGTTGCGCGGCCTGCCTCGCCACGACCGCAAGGAACTTGGCCGGTTCTGGCGCGTCTTCACGGCGCACAGTGAGGACGCCCGGTTCATCCGCGCCCGCAACGCCGGCGAGGGACGTGCCATCCTCGACTGGCTGGAGGCGATGCAGAACGCACGTTCGGAGGAAGTTGGCTACGAATACCTCCTCGACCGTCCAGCCTATCGCGATCTTTATCGCGCGCTCGCGGAAGGCGGGATCGAGCGCGGCGAAATCATTATCACCGCACTGAAGGCCGGCGAGGAGTTCGTCGCGGCGCTTTACTGCATCGCCTCGAAGCCGCGCTACACGATGGTGCGGATCGCGACGGCGGGCGGCGACTGGTCGAACTGCTCGCCCGGTCGCCTTATTATCGAACGGACGATGGCCACCCTACACGCAGAAGGCTACCGCCATATCGATTTCGGCATCGGCGATTATGCCTACAAGCGTCGGTTCCACCTCGAGAGCATCCCGCTCTTCGACGTGACGCTGGCGCTCTCCATGTTCGGATTGCCGCGCAAGGCGATCCAGGAGGCCAAGGCCTACGTGAAGAGCCGCCCGGCTCTCGAACAGGTCGCGCGGCGCGCGATGGCCTGGCGGCGAGGAAAAGCTGCCTGATCAGGTCAGCTTGCCACGCGCTTCGACATCGCTCGTACCGAGGATCTCGTTGCCGCGCACGAAAACCAGCGTTCCGACTACATTGACGACCGGACAGATGTGATTGGGAATGACCCGCACCACATCGCCCACTTTCGGCCGGTCATTGCAGCGCGCAAGATCGAGAATGCCATGCTCCTCCGAGAAGCGCGCAACCTCCGCCTCCGGGTGTTCGAGAATGAGACCGTGTCCCTTGAGGCCCCAGCCTGTCTCGGTCGTCAGCGTCTTCGAGCCGGCGTCGAGAATCCCCCGCTCCGCAGCGCCACGGCTGACGACAGTCGTATAGACCTGCAATGCGCAGTCCTCTTCCCGCGCATAGCCCGCAGCCATCATCATCCGGTCGTTAAAGATCGACGTGCCGGCGCGATGTTCGGTCGCGCCCGTGATCTGGCCGAGGTTGAGCAGGTTCGGCGTGCCACCCGTCGAGATCGAGGGAGTTTCGATACCGACCTCGCCCAAGGCTGCACGAACCTCCGTGACAAACCTGTTGGTGAGCGCGGCCGCATCCTCCGGCGGGTAGAGCATGAGTCCGTCGAAGGTCAGCCCCGGCGTTGCGACGATCATCTTCGCCAACGCGACGGCTTCCGCTGACGTTTCCACACCGGCCCGCTTGCGACCAGTGTCGCATTCAACGCGAACCAGCAGGTTGTGTCCGGCCTGCGCGGCGGCCTTCGCAAGATGTTCCACGACTGTCGGGTTGTCGGCGGCGACGCGCATCGTCACCTTGCCCATGAGCGCAGCGAGGCGCGCCATCTTCTCCTCGCCGAGAAGATTGTAGGAGATGAAGATATCGTCGGCGCCGCCTTCCGCCATCACCTCGGCCTCGCCGAGCTTCTGGCAGGTGATGCCGCTGGCTCCGGCGGCGAGCTGCATCCGCATCAGTTCGACGGACTTATGCGTCTTGATGTGCGGGCGGTTGGCCACGCCTGCCGCGTCGCAGAGTGCCTGCGTTTTCGCAATATTGCGCTCCACGACATCCATATCGACGACGAGCGCCGGTGTGCCGACCTCGCGGGCAATACTGGTTTTCAAGTCCATCATGGCTTCACCAGGAAAATCGCCTCGATCTCGACCGCCATCCGGTTCGGAAGCGAGCCCATGCCGACCGCGGAACGCGCGTGACGCCCCGCCTCGCCCAGAACCTCGACAAAGAGGTCCGAACAGCCGTTGATGACCTTGGGATGATCGGCGAAATCCGGCTCGGCGTTGACCATGCCGAGAAGCTTGATCGTCGCATCGATGCGCGAGAGTTCGCCGAGCGCAGCCTTTGCCGTCGCGAGCAGTTGCAGGCCCGTGAGCCGCGCTTCCTGATAAGCATCCTCGACCGAGATATTCCTGCCAAGCCTGCCCTGCCGGTAGGTGCCGTCAGGCCGCTTCGGCCCCTGCCCGGAAAGATAGAGCATGTTGCCGGCGAAGCGGAATGGCACATAATTCGCGACCGGCACAGGAACCGGCGGCAACACGATGCCAAGCTGTTCGAGACGTTGTTCAGGCGTCATGCCGACACCTTCGGGAAGCGGGACGTGCGTTTTGGATGCCACCATTTTCCTTTTAGAACAACACCCTCTGAAACGATCTTCTGATTTCCGATGAGATGTTCTCCGACCACATCCACATAATCAAACCTGCCTTCCCTGACCGTCAGGATCGTCGCATCGCCGAGCGAACCCACCTTGAGCGAGCCATATTCCGGGCGCTTGAGCATCAGCCCGGCGTTCACGGTCGAGCACTTCACGACATCGTAGAGCGGCATGCCCATGCAGAGGAACTTCGACATCGTGGTCACCTGATCGAAGGCCGGGCCGTTGATGCAGAGCGCGTGCACGTCGGACGAGATCGTGTCCGGCTCGAAGCCGTTGGCAAGCATCGCGCGGGTAGTCTTGAACGAGAATGACCCCTTGCCGTGGCCGATATCGAACAGCACGCCGCGCTTGCGCGCCGCCTGTACCGCCGGTTTCACAGTGCCCTGTGCCGTCGCGGGCGCGTTGGGGAACGGACGGAAGGCGTGGGTCAGCACGTCGCCGGGGCGGAGCATGTCGAGCACTTCCTCGTAGGAAGGCGGCGGATGGTCGATGTGGCACATCAGTGGCATGCCAACCTCTTCCGCAACCTGCAGCGCGATGTTGAGCGGCGCCGTGCCCTGCTCACCCGAGGCGTGGAGGCCGACGCGCACCTTGATGCCGACGATCATATCGCGGTTAGCGTCCGCCACTTCGGCGCAGGCGATCGGGTTCATCATCCTGAGATCGACACTCTCGCCCACCATCACGCGATGGTCGAAACCGTAGATACCGGCGTGGGAAACATGGAGATAGGCGAGGATGCGGGCCTGACTGTGCTCGATCACATGCTTGCGGAAGCCCGGCCAGTTGCCTGGCCCCGCCGAGCCGGTATCGACCGAGGTCGTGACGCCGGACATGCGGCAGAATTCGTCGGCGTCGATGCCGAGCGAGGTTCCGCCCCAATACACATGCGTATGCATGTCGATGAGGCCCGGCGTGACGATGTAGCCAGAGACATCGCGGATTTCCTTCGCGCCCTTCAGATCCTTGCCGAAGCCGGACACCTTGCCGCCGGTGAAGGCGACATCGAGGATGCCGTCATGCTTCTGGCTCGGATCGATGACCCGGCCACCCTTGAGAATAAGATCGTGCATCGTGCGGCTCCTGTGGTGCCTATTCGGGGAGGATCGCGCCCTTCCGCTCGACGATCATCCGGTATTGGTCCGGCTCGCGATGACGGGCGAAGTTGAAGGTGGAGTTCTTGTAGCTCTGACCGAGATCAAGATCACAGCGCGCGATGACGAGTTCGTCCTCGCGCGTGACCGCCTGCGCGACGATCTCGCCGGTCGGTGCGGCGATGCAGGAGCCGCCGATCATCTCGCAACCCTCCTCCACACCGCATTTGGCGACGCCGACCACCCAGGTCGCATTCTGGTAAGCGCCCGCCTGCATCACGAGGTGGTTATGGAAGTCGCCGAGGCGATCATGCGACGGCGCCGGCGGATTATGGACAGGTGTGTTGTAGCCGAGGAGGATCATCTCGACCCCCTGAAGACCCATCACGCGGTAGCTTTCGGGCCAGCGGCGGTCGTTGCAGATCATCTGCCCGAAAAAGCCCGATTGCAGATCCGCCGGCGCGCGGTTCACCGGCCACGAAAGGTTGCCGACCTCGAAATAGCGTTTTTCAAGATGCTGGAACGCGCGCCAAGGCTCATGCTCGCGATGGCCCGGCAAGTGAATCTTGCGGTATTTGCCAAGGATCCTGCCATCCTTGCCGACGATGACTTGCGTGTTGAAGCGGCGGGTTTGCCCCTCCTCCTCGGTCAGTTCCGCGAAGCCTAGCGAGAAGGCGATGCCGAACTCGTGCGCGGCATTGAACAGCGGCGCCGTCTCGTTCGATGGCATCTCGCGCTCGAAGAAGGTGTCGATCTCGTCCTGATCTTCCATATACCAGCGAGGGAAGAAGGTCGTCAGCGCAAGTTCGGGGAAGGCGACGAGGTCGCAGCCGTTCGCCTTTGCCTGCTTGAGCAGTTCAACCATGCGGGTGACGACTTTGGCGCGGCTGTCCGCGCGCTGGATGGCGCCGAGTTGCGCGGCGCCGACAGTAATCATGCGGCTCATGCCTCAACCTCCTCCGGCGTCATGCCAACGAACTCGGTGTAAAGCGCGGGATCGGTGGCGCCCTCGGTGCCGATCAGCAACACGCGTGAGGATGGATCGAGTTCGAGCGCGGCGCGTATCGTCGGGTTTGCCGCGGCCTTGAGAAGGCCAGCAAGCCCAGCAACACCCGATTCCCCGCCGACGACATGGAATTCCGCAAGCATCTGCATCGCCGAGATCGCTTCCTGATCTGTCACGGTCATGAAGGCATCGGCACCGGGGCCCAGCAGTTTCCACGCGAGGATCGAGGGCTCGCCACAGGCAAGGCCGGCCATGACGGTATCGAGATCGCCCGCGACGAATTCGACGCGCTGGCTCTTCGCGCTTTCGAAGAGGCACGCCGCCTTGTCCGGTTCAACCACGATGAGCCTGGGACGGTTCGCACCGAATTTCTCCCAATAGTACGAGAGCATCGCGGCCGCAACGCCACCTACTCCGCCCTGAATGAATACATGCGTGGGCTGTGCTCCCTGCTCGGCAGCCTCCATCGCCAGCACGGCATAGCCCTGCATCACATCGCGCGGGACGTCCTCGTAACCGGGCCAGGAGGTATCCGAAACGATCTGCCAGCCGTTGCGCGCGGCGGCTTCGGTGGACGCGCGGACGGAAGCGTCGTAGTTCGAGCCCTCGCGCACCACCTCGGCGCCGAACGAGCGGATCGCTCCGGCCCGCCCTTCGCTGACCCCTTCATGAATGTAGATCACGGCCTTCGCACCGGCGCGCGCCGCACCCCAGGCAACGGCCCGACCGTGATTGCCGTCGGTCGCGCAGGTGACAATCAGCCCCGCCGCCCCGTTCGCGGCCACCAGACGATCGACCGCATAGGCTCCCCCGAGCGCCTTGAAGCTGCGGAGGGAAAAACGCTTGCCTTCATCCTTGTAGAGAACCTGCCCCACCCGAGAACGATGGGCGAGTTCGCCGAGCTCGTGCAGCGGTGTTGGTGCGTAACCGTCCCACCGAGCGATGTGCGCTCGCGCCTCCCGTGCCCGTGCCAGCGAAAGGATCGCGCGCTGTTCCTCGCCATACGCCGTTCCCCGTTCGAGCGCGAGGTTGAGGACGAAATCATCCATTGTTCTTGTTCTCTTTCAAGATCGGATTTTCGTTCGCAGGGAGGTCATGGAGATGGCAGGCCGCCTCGTGTTTGTCGGCCAACATTCGCAGTTTAGGCTCCTCGGCGCGGCACCGATCGAAGGCGTGCGGGCAGCGGGTGTTGAAGCGGCAGCCCTTCGGCGGGTTGATGGGGCTCGGCACGTCGCCTGTGAGCAGGATGCGTTCGCGGGAGGTTTCCGGGTCGGGGATCGGCACCGCCGAAAGCAGCGCCTGCGTGTAGGGGTGCATGGGCGCGGAAAAAATGGCGTCACGCGTGCCGATCTCGACGATCTTGCCGAGATACATCACCGCCACCCGATGCGTCATGTGCTCGACGATGGCGAGATCGTGACTGATGAACAGCAGCGCGAGGCCGAGCTCCTTTTGCAGATCGCACAGCAGGTTGACGATCTGCGCTTTCACCGAAACGTCGAGTGCGGAGACGGCCTCGTCGCAGATGATGATATCCGGCTCCGCCGCGAGCGCGCGGGCGATACCGATGCGCTGGCGTTGCCCGCCGGAGAACTCGTGCGGCCAGCGGTTCACCGCATCGCGCGGGAGGCCGACCTTGTCCATGAGTTTTGCCAGCCGTTCGTCGATCTCGGCCCTCGTTCCTGCCAGCCCGAAATTGGTGATCGGCTCGGCGAGGATATCGCGGACGCGCATTCGCGGGTTCAACGAGGAGAACGGATCCTGAAAAACCACCTGAATGCGTTGCCGCAAGGGGCGAAGGGCCGTATTCGACAGCTCGTCGATCCGCTCGCCGTTAAGCACAACCTGCCCTTCGGTGATTGTGAACAGGCGCAGGATCGCCTTGCCGACAGTCGACTTGCCGCACCCGGACTCGCCGACAAGCGAGAGCGTCTCGCCGCGCTCGATGGCGAAGGAAACGCCGTCGACGGCGTAGACATGGCCGACGATCGTGGAAAAAAAGCCGCCGGTGATCGCGAAATGCTTCTTGAGGTCGTTGACCTCCAGCACCGGACCGGAATGGCGATGGAGCGCGCTCATGCTGGAACCAATTCCTTCTCGGCATGGTGGCAGGCCGCGATCTGACCAGGGGCCTTTTCCTCGAGGCCCGGCGCGAACCTGCGACAGACGTCCGTGACCTTGGGGCAGCGCCCGGCGAAGACGCAGCCCTCGATCCGTTTCTTGAGGCTGGGGACGAGGCCGGGAATTTCCGCAAGGCGCGTCACGGTCCCGGTTTGCGAGGAGCCGAGGCGCGGCACCGCGCCAAGCAGCCCTTGCGTGTAGGGATGCTTCGGCGAACGGAAGAGCTGTTTCACGGGGGCTTCCTCGACCTTGCGGCCGGCATACATCACCACCACCTGATCCGCGACCTCGGCGACAACGCCGAGATCATGCGTGATGAGCATGATCGCTGCGCCGACACGCTTCTTCAGATCGCTCATCAGGTCGAGGATCTGAGCCTGAATGGTCACGTCGAGCGCGGTCGTCGGCTCGTCGGCGATCAGCAGCTTCGGCGAACAGGCGAGCGCGATGGCGATCATCACGCGCTGGCGCATCCCGCCGGAAAGCTGGTGCGGGTATTCGTCCACCCGGCGCTCCGGCGCGGGAATACCGACGAGCCGCAGCATCTCGATCGAGCGCGCATGCGCCTCCTTGGCGTTGAGGTTCTGATGCAGTTGCAGTGATTCACCGATCTGCCGGCCGATGGTCAGCACCGGGTTGAGCGAGGTCATCGGCTCCTGGAAGATCATGGAGATCTCGTTGCCACGGATCGCGCGCATCTCGTCCGCCGTGCAGTCGAGCAGGTTGCGGCCCTGGAAGCGGATCGCGCCCGCCATCTTGCCCGGCGGCTCCGGGATGAGGCGCAGGATCGACATCGCGGTAACGGACTTGCCGCAGCCGGACTCGCCGACGACGGCAAGCGTCTGCCCGGCCTCGATGGAGAATGTCACGCCATCGACCGCACGATTGATGCCGTCCGGCGTGCGGAAGTGGGTCTGGAGCTGGTCGATTTCGAGAAGTGCCATCTTCCGCCCCTCAGATCACGCCGATTGTCGCATTTTCTTCACGCAAACCGGCCTCCACTTTGCTCGAAAATGCTCATGTCAGATCTTCTTCGCCATGCGGGGGTCGAGCACGTCGCGAAGCCCGTCGCCGACGAGGTTGACCGCGAGAACCGTGATCGAGAGGAAGATCGCCGGGAACATCACGATATGTGGCTTCACCTGCCAGAGCGTGCGCCCGTCCGCCATGATGTTGCCCCATGAGGGAATGGTCGGCGGAATGCCGGCGCCGATGAACGAAAGAATGGCCTCCACGATCATCGCGGAGGCGCAGATATAGGTCGCCTGCACGCTCATCGGCGCGAAGGTGTTCGGCAGGATGTGCCTGACGATCAGCATCGGCGTGTCGATCTCGGCCAGGACGCGGTAGAGCATCGGCACCGCGACGGTGCCGATCGCGTACACGCCCTCCTTGCTGCCGCAGAACGG
>DAORNC010000003.1:0-499 GCA_035440785.1 Rhabdaerophilum sp.
CGCTCATCGTGCTTCACCCGTGAGCTTGGCGTCCGCCGGCTTCGACGGCGCGGCCGGTTCCGCCGGCACGTCTTTCTCCGCCGCCGGCTGCGGCTGCAGCAGCACCAGCGCCACCGCCCCGACCACGAGAACCAGCGCCGCGATCTCGCGCCAGCCGAACGGCTCGCCGAGGATGGCGACGGCCAGAACCGCCCCCATTACCGGCACGAGATTGGCGAATAGCCCCGCACGCCCCGGCCCGATCAACTCAACACCGCGCATGAAGAAAATCTGCGCGAGAAAGCTCGGACCGATCGCGACAAACGCGAGGATCGCCATGCCCTTGAGGCCGGGCCATTGCGCCTTGCCGAGCGCTATCTCCACTGCCAGGAACGGGATCGACACCAGCGCCGCCGCGGCGATGCCATAGGCGCCGTAGCCGGGAATGACGAAGCCGAGATAGATCTCGTTCAGGTAGAGTTCGAGGATGCGGTCCTTGCTGAACGCCCGGTCGATGCGG
>DAORNC010000003.1:517-7062 GCA_035440785.1 Rhabdaerophilum sp.
TGAGCGCGAGCGAGGCGAGGCGGTCGAGATGGCCGCCGCTCGCCGTCACCACGACCCCCGCGACCGCCAGCGCGATGCCGATGGTCTGGACCCCCGTCACCCGCGTGCCATAGGCGAAATAGGCGCCGATCAGGGTGCAGACGGGGATCGCGCCCTGCAACAGCGTGATGTTCACCGCGCTGGTATAATGCCCGGCGACATACATCATCGCGTTGAAGACGGTGTAGCCGAAAGTGCCCATCGCCAGTGCGAACAACCATCGCGCGCGGAGAACCGGCCAGGCCTCGCGCACCCTGTCGCCCAGGAAAACCGCGATGAAGCCGATGACGAGGAACCAGCGGCCTGCGGTCAGGACCATCGGCGAGATTTCGCCGACGGCCAGCCGCGCCGCAACGGCATTGCCGCCCCACAGAAGCATGGTGACTGCCAACAGAAGATAGGCATTGCTATAGAGCGCCAGAAAGCGGGAGGACATCGGGAAGCCCGTTGAAGTGAGAAGGAGGCGACGCTATCTTCGCCTCAACAATTTCGGAAGGTTACTATGTCTCTGCGCTTCCTGATCGTCGAAGGCAATACCCACGATACCCGAGAAGCCTATCGCAAGGCGCTCGGTGCCACCCCGGCGGAGAGCTACGGGCGGTTGATGGCCAGCCTCGCGGGCGGCGCGCATTTCGACATTCTCCGCGCGGCGGACGCCGATGGGACCCTGCCGACGGGAGCCCGTTTGTCGGATTACGACGCGGCGATTCTCACCGGCTCGGCACTGCACCTCTGGCAGCGCGAACCCGAATCACTGCGGCAGGTCGAGGTCGCGCGCGAGATCTTCCGGGCCGGCATCCCGTTCTTCGGCTCGTGCTGGGGCCTGCAGGTGGCGACCGTGGCGGCGGGTGGCGATGTCCACAAGAACCCGCGCGGACGCGAATTCGGCATTGCCCGGCGCATCATGCCGAATGCCGCTGGCGCGGCGCATCCGCTCCTCGAAGGGCGCGGTTGCGTCTTCGACGCGCCCTGCACTCACCTCGACGAGGTGGCGCGCCTGCCTTCGGATTCGACCCTTTTGGCCTCAAACGCAATCTCGCAGGTTCAGGCGGCGGAAATCCGGCATGAAGGTGGCACCTTCTGGGGCGTGCAGTATCACCCCGAGTTCAGTTTCTCGACCCTCGCCTACCTGATCGAGCGACGGACGGTGAACCTGATCGACGAGGGGTTCCTCGCCGACGAAAACCAGGCAAGGACGATGGCCGCGGACCTGCGACAACTCGACCGGGAGCCGGGTTCGCGTCAGATCGCATGGCGGCACGGCCTCGAACGGGATGTGACCGATACGGTCGAGCGCGTGACGGAATTGCGGAATTTCCTGGAAGCGCGGGTGAAACCGCACGCGATCGCGCGGGCAGCCTGAACAGCACCTCACGTCAAATTTGCGTCGCACCTCCGCCGCAACTTCGCCCGAGGCCGGCTTTTCGCTCCCGTCACATCAGATTGAGATGGGAGAAAACAATGATCGACGCCGCGACAAAGACAGCAAATTCCGCCCGATTTCTTCGCCTTCCGAAGCGAATGCTGCTGCTCGGCGGCGCGTCGCTGATCGCCATCGGCAATGCGACGGCGGCACAAATTCCCGCGAAATCCTCGATCGGCACGGTTACGCTCTATCCTGATGCCGCCATTGTCAACCGACAGGTGACGCTCGACATTCCGGCAGGAGAGCACGAGATCCTGCTTGCCGATCTCCCCGCCACGCTTGATCCGGCGTCGCTGCGTGTTCAGGGCATGGCGGAGGCCAAGGTCGTGATCGGGAACGTCGATCTTCGGGTCGAGGCCAATGCACCGGAGGCGACAAAACCCGAGACGCAGCGCAAGCTCAAGGCCCTGCGCGCCGAGCGCGACCGGGTGCAGGATCGGATCGACGCCGTGCAGGGCAAGAAAGCGATGATCCTCCGGATGGCCGAGACTGCGCCGGGAAAGGACGGCAAGGACCTGCCGCTCGACGAATGGAACCGCGCTTGGGATCTTGTCGGCAAGGGGCTTCAGGGCGCGCAGGATGAGTTGCGGACGCTCGGCGAGGATATCATCCGGATCGACGCCGAAATCGCCGCGCTCGAAGGCCAACCCGAGTTGCTGCGCGGTCGGCCGCGCGACGGCGTGCGCGTCGCCGCGATTTCAATCGACGCGGCCGGTGCGACGAAGCTTGCGCTCACCGTTTCCTATCGCGTTTCCGGCGCGGCCTGGCGCCCGATCTATGATGCACGGCTCGATACGCGGGCGCAGACCCCCACGCTCGAAATCACCCGCCGCGCGATGATTCGCCAGAACACCGGCGAGGATTGGTCCAACGCTGCGATCACGCTCTCGACCCTCTCCGTCTCGCGTGGCACCGCCGCGCCGAAGCTCTTCGGCCAGAAGATCGCAATCTGGGAGCCTCTGCCTGCCGGGATGGTGCGGAAATATTCGCCGGTCGCCGCCCCAGCACCTATGGCTGCTACAGAAGCCAATCGCGACGCGCCGGATGATGCCTATCTCAAGGCCCGAAAGGTCGCCGAGGAAGCCGGCGCAACGATCCAGGCCGGTGCCTATCAGACCGAATTCGTCGTGCCGGGAAAGGTCACGCTCCCTTCCGGCGCAGCAGAAAAAAGCATCCGCCTCGGGGCCGAGAAGGCAGAGGCCGAACTCGTCGCGCGGACGGCCCCGGTGCTCAACGCCACCGCCTTTCTGGAGGTTTCCTTCAAGCAGGGTGGCGAAACCGCGCTTCTCCCCGGCGAGGTGCTGCTGAGCCGCGACGGTGCCTTCATCGGCAAGGGCAATCTGCCGCTCGTCGCGCCGGGTGAGACAGCGAAACTTGGCTTCGGCTCCGATGAGAAAATCAAGGTGATCCGCGCGCCCGTCAGCAAGATCGAGCGTCCGCCGGGATTGCTGGGGTCGACCAAAACCGACGAGACCATTGTCCGCACCACAGTGCGCAATCTCCATACCTTCCCGGTGAAGCTGCAGATCGAGGATCGCGTACCGGTGAGCGAAGATCAGGTCATCACGGTAGAGCGCATGAGCGAGATGACGAAACCCGACATCGAGACGCCGGACGATCGTCGCGGCGTCTTCCTCTGGACGCCGACGCTCAAGCCGGGCGAGGAGCGCGCCTTCGTCACCGCCTATCGCATCAAGTGGCCCGCCGACAGGAAGACGCAATTCCAGCACCTCCCGAACTGAGCGCATTGGAAAAAGGGCGGTTCCCGCCCTCCAAGGCGGGGTTTGGCGCTTTACCCACGCCCCGGCATTGGTTATCCCGATCCTTTAACAAGGGTCCGCCGCGCGCGGCCCCTCCAGCAGGATCGGGAAGCCATGACCAACGTGGTCGTTGTCGGGGCCCAGTGGGGCGACGAGGGTAAGGGCAAGATCGTCGACTGGCTCTCCGAGCAGGCCGATATCGTGGTGCGTTATCAGGGCGGGCACAATGCCGGCCATACCCTCGTGATCGATGGCGTCACCTACAAGCTCAGCCTCCTTCCCTCGGGGATTGTCCGCGGCGGCAAGCTTTCGGTGATCGGCAACGGCGTTGTCGTCGATCCCTTCCATCTCTGCGACGAGATCGAGCGGCTGAGGTCGCAGGGCGTCGTCATTACCCCGCACGAGTTGAAGCTCGCCGACAACGCGACTCTGATCCTGCCGCTCCATCGCGAACTCGATGCCTTCCGCGAAGGCTCGAACAGCGGCACCAAGATCGGCACCACCAAGCGTGGTATCGGCCCGGCCTACGAAGACAAGGTCGGCCGCCGCGCGATCCGCGTGCGTGACCTTGCGGAGCCGGAGGCGTTGGGACCGAAAGTTGAACGCCTTCTCGCCCATCACAACGCACTGCGTCGGGGCATGGGCCTCGACGAGGTGAAGGCCTCCGAGCTGATCGCGCTCCTCACCGACATCGCGCCGAAGGTCCTTCCCTACATGGACCGTGTCTGGGAGACGCTGGATCACGCCCGCCGCGAAGGACGACGCATCCTGTTCGAAGGGGCGCAGGGTGCGTTGCTTGATGTCGATCACGGCACGTATCCTTACGTCACCTCGTCCAATACTGTCGCCGGACAGGCCGCGACCGGCTCGGGCCTCGGCCCCAATGCGATCGGCTTCGTGCTCGGCATCGTCAAGGCCTATACGACCCGTGTCGGCGAGGGTCCGTTCCCCTCGGAACTCTTTGACGCCATCGGCCAGCGCATCGGCGAGCGTGGCAAGGAATTCGGCACGGTCACCGGGCGGGCGCGCCGCTGCGGCTGGTTCGATGCCGTACTGGTGCGTCAGACGATCAAGACCTCCGGCATCGACGGCATCGCGCTGACCAAGCTCGACATTCTCGACGGGTTTGACGAAATCAAAGTCTGCGTTGGCTACCGGCTCGACGGACACGTGATCGACTATCTTCCGGCTTCCGAATCCGCGCAGAAGCGGCTCGAACCGGTCTACGAGGCCGTGCCGGGCTGGAAGGGTTCGACCGCAGGTGCCCGGTCCTGGGCCGATCTGCCGGCCGAGGCCGTGAAATATGTGCGCCGCGTCGAGGAACTCATCGGCGCGCCGGTCGCGCTGCTCTCGACCAGCCCGGAACGGGACGATACGATCCTCGTCAAGAATCCCTTCGAAGCCTGACGGAGCATTTTTCGGCAAAGTGGGTGCCGGTTTGCGCAGAAAGAATGCGACCCCATTAGGAGCATCATGGCGGATTACTACCCTCTCCTGAGCCGTGCCGTCGCCGGCCTAGCCGACCAGCCGGCCGAGGCCCGTGAGCCGATCTACGCCCGGGCCCGCGATGCGTTGGAACGCCAGTTGCGCGGGTTCGAGCCGCCGCTCGCCGAGGAATCGATACGTGCTGAGCTCGACGATCTCGCCGCCGCGATCCGCCGGATCGAGGACGCGTTCGCGCCGAAGCCGGCGGAACCCGAGCCGCCTGAGCCGGTCCCTGTTTCGGAAGAGGAGCCGTCGGCACCGCCGGGCGTGGCGCCCGAACAGAGCGAGCCGGAGCCCGACGGCATCCAGCCGATGGTCAGGCCGCGCATTCCGGAGAAGGTCGATAATTCCGGGCGCAAGAAGGTTCTCGCGCTGTTCTCCGGCATCGCGCTGGTCGCGATGCTGACGATGGGGCTCGTCGCCCTCTCGCGCCGTGACACCGCGCCCGCCCCGTCCGGTCCGCCTGTCGTGAAGGCGCCGGAGGTCAGCGGTAACGACCCCTCGAAAACCGAAGGGCGGCTTTCTGGGACGCCGGAACCGACAGGGAAACCGCCGGAGCCTTCCGCGCCGCCGGCAACCCCGCCTTCGTCACCGCCATCGCCACCCGCTCAGGCGGAGCCGCCGCGAAGCGCACCGACCGCTACCACCAACCGCGCCTTCATGGTGCTCGAAGCACAGGGTTCCTCACCCAACCAGTTCGAGGGCAGGGTCAACTGGACCTTCGCGCCCGATCCCGCGCTGAAGGGCGAGAAGGCACTGCGCGCCGTCATTTTCTTCGAAACCGCCGGTCTTACGATCGACTTTTCTGTCGCGCGCAACAAGGACGCGAAGCTTGACGCCTCGCACACCATCATGGTGATCTTCGAGCCGAAGAACGGCATCGGCAATGTCCGCGAGATGAGCGCCGTTGAATGGCGCGAGCGTGAGAGCCAGAACGGCGTCACCCTGGCCGGCGTCGTCGTGCCGGTCCAGGACAATGTCTTCATGCTCGGCCTCGACAAATCCGAGGCCGCCCTTACCCGGAACATGGCGCTGCTGCAAACGCAGAAATGGATGGTGTTCGAGCTACGGCTCGACAATGGCCGGCGCGGCGCGATCCTCGTCGAGAAGGGCGTCGCGGGAGAAAAGGCGGTCAACGACGCAATCGCCGCCTGGAAATAAAAAAAGGCGCCCGCAGGCGCCCTTCGTTTTCAGATTGGCTTCGCTGTTACGCCACGCGGGCCTCGATCTCGGCGATCGAGCGGCGGACACCGCCCTGCACCTTCTCGAAGGCCCGGGCCTCGATCTGCCGCACACGTTCGCGGCTGATGCTGAATTCGGTCGAAAGCTCTTCGAGCGTCAGCGGTTCGTCCATGAGGCGGCGCGCCTCGAAGATCCGACGCTCGCGCGGATTGAGAACGGCAAGCGCCTTGCCGAGCGCGGCATGGCGATTCTCGCTCTCCTCGGAACGCGCCAGGATCGCTTCCTGATTGTCGCTCTCGTCGGCCAGCAGGTCCTGCCACTCGGCGGTGCCTTCGTCGCGCATGGTGACGTTGAGCGAGGCATCGCCGCCGAGGCGGCGGTTCATTTCCACAACTTCGTGCTTCTCGACACCAAGCTTGGTCGCGATTTCCTCGACCTGATCGGGCCGGAGATCACCCTCGCCCAGTGCGGAAATCTTGCTCTTGGCCTTACGCAGGTTGAAGAAAAGCTTCTTCTGGTTGGCGGTGGTGCCCATCTTCACAAGGCTCCACGAGCGGAGGATGTACTCCTGGATCGAGGCCTTGATCCACCAGATCGCGTAGGTCGCAAGGCGGAAGCCCTTGTCCGGGTCGAAGCGCTTCACGGCCTGCATC
>DAORNC010000003.1:7100-7534 GCA_035440785.1 Rhabdaerophilum sp.
CGACACCGCCGACCGGCAGGCCATAGCCGCGGTAACCCATCGCGATCTTGGCGACGAGGCGCAGATGCGAGGTTACCAGCCGGTGTGCGGCCTGCGGATCCTCATATTCCTGATAGCGCTTCGCCAACATGAACTCCTCGTCCGGCGTCAGGACGGGAAAGCGGCGGATTTCGGTAAGGTAGCGGGACAGTCCCCCCTCACCCGAAATGACGGGTAGCGTGGCAGCAGACATTCAATCCTCCTTCGGGCCCCCAATCATCGGCAGACCCACCGTCGCGGTGAAACACCCTTCGACGTCACTGGTGCTTATATCATAACAGATCCGTGGCGAAATAGGGGCGGCGATCACGCCTTGGCGAGCGCTGGTTCACGCCTTCGCGAGGCTTTCGTGCAAATGCGCGAAGTCAGCCGGCGGTTCCACGGTGAACTCGAGC
>DAORNC010000003.1:7544-8009 GCA_035440785.1 Rhabdaerophilum sp.
TGACGCCCGAGCGGTTCGCCGGTGCGCGGATGCTCAAAGGCCAGCAACTCGGCGTGGAGAGCCTGTCGGTCCATGTCGCGCAGGGCAGTCTGCGCACTCTCGGGCAGGAACTTCTCGCGTGTTCGGAAGCCGCTGCCGTAGAGCGAATCCCCCAGGAGCGGGTGACCGATATGCGCGAGATGGACCCGGATCTGGTGCGTGCGCCCCGTCTCGAGCCGGCAGGCGATCAGGCTTGCGCGGATAGCCCCCTCGTGCGCGAACTCCTCCAGCACCTCGTAATGCGTGATGGCGAAGCGTGCCCGCTCCGCCTTCGAGACCACCATCTTCTCACGGTTGACGCTGGAACGCGCGATCCCCGCTTCGATCGTACCGTTCCGGCGTGGCAACTGCCCCCAGACTATCGCGCAATAACGTCGCTCCAGCGGTCCCGCGCGGCCATGATCGGCAAATTGTTCGGCGAGCCCG
>DAORNC010000003.1:8021-18541 GCA_035440785.1 Rhabdaerophilum sp.
TCTTCGCCACCACGAGCAGGCCAGAGGTATCCTTGTCGAGCCGGTGAACGATGCCCGGTCGCAACACACCGTTGATGCCCGACAAACTCGCCCCGCAATGGTGAATCAGCGCATTGACCAGCGTGCCGCGTTCATGCCCGTTCGACGGGTGCACAACCATGCCCGCCGGCTTGTTGACGACGACGAGATCCTCATCCTCGTAAGCGATATCGAGCGGGATCGTCTCGCCCGGCGGGCTTGCAGGCTCCGGCGGCGGCAAGACGACACTGATCGTCTCCGCGCCCTTGAGCTTGCGCGAGGCGGAGCGTTCGGCCACACCATCGATCTTCACATGGCCATCCGCGATCAGGGTTTGCAGCCGCGCGCGCGAGAATTCCGGCAGGCGTTGCGCCAGCATCTTGTCGAGCCGCTGGCCGGCATCTTCCCGTCCCAGCCGGATGATGGGGGATCCGTCGTCCATAAGAGACATTCCTCGCCCGGCACGTCGCCGCATGCTTGCAGATAGACCTTGCGATAAGCGCGAAGAATGCCTATAGCAACCGCCTTCCGGCCCGCGCGGCTTCGCGCGCCAGACGCTCCCATCGTCTAGAGGCCCAGGACACCCGCCTCTCACGTGGGTAACAGGGGTTCGAATCCCCTTGGGAGCGCCAGAATCTTCCTCTTCAGTGCATTGATCGCTGCCACCGGACATGCGAAGCAGCGTCAGAGAACCCGCTCCAGGCGGAATGTTTCTCCCGCCTCGCGTTGCGAGAACAGAGCCAGACGATATCGAAGGCGGGGCGCCTCTTGCAGGGCCGGCCCCAGAAGCGCCTCGAACCCGGCCAGACAACAGCCGCCTTCGCCAATGTTCCCCGTCAGCGAGAAATGCGGCCTGAACTCGTCAAGCACGAAAGGATAGCCGAACCTGTTGAGCCTGACGGTGATCGACCCCGACCCGAACCTGTCGAGCAGCGTCCGCTGACGAGGGGTCAGCCGATCAGGCGATCGCCGCGCGATTTCCTCCGACGTCAATGATGCGCGGAAGCGATCGGTCCCAATGACAATGGCGCGTTCAAGTGCAGCGAGAGAGTCCGGCATTTCGCGCGGTTCGAGGCAGATGAACCCGTCGGTTTGCGCCCTCGTGCGCCGCACCTTCAGCCGGAGTGCACCGAGCGAGAGTGCAGGAAAATCGCACGCGAGGGTTTGAGCCGCCTCGACAAGCCCTTCGATGCTGCATCCTTCCGCCAGCCGGAAAGGCGCCTTGACGGTCAGATGAAAGCCATAGCGCCTTGGCTCGGCGGTCTGCGCTGCCAATTGCTCTGGAGCCACGCCATCGACAACGGGTTGGGGTATGTTTTCCCCGGTAATCGAATCATAGCCAAGCAAGGACGAACCGATCTGCCACAGCAGGCTCTGTCGTTCGGGGACGAGATATAGAGCGTAGCGGAAAGCTCCGGTGATCATCCGGTCGGCATCCTCTGTTACTGAGCACAAATTCGGATGACCTCCGACAGGCGCGCGGCGGCGAGATCGGGCGCCTCATTGTTCGCAATGACGATATCGGCTCGGAACGTATCGGCATAGGCGGCGTTGCGCGCCAACCGCGCCTCGCGCGTCGCCGGGTTTTCACGTCCGCGCTGTGCAATCCGGCTGGCGAGGAGCTGACGCTCGGCGGTGACCTCGACCGCCAGAACGCGGATGCCTTTTCCGCGAGCCGCAGCAACGGCACCGCGCGAAAGATTGGCGACGATGGTCTTCCCGGCCTTAAGCTCGCCTGCGAGGGAGACGGGAAGGGCATAGGCAAGGCCGTTCGCATGCCAGGCGATCAGAAAACCGCCTTCCTTCTCGCGCCGTTCGAACTCCTGCGGTTCGACCGATTCATAAGTTTCCGAAGGATGTGGCGGACGAGTGATGACGCGCATCGCGAATACGATATCCGCGATCCCCGCGAGTTCCTCGCGTGCAAGGCGCATCACCGTATCTTTCCCGGCGCCTGATGGCCCGACAACAGCGATCAGCGTGCCCGGATACAGCGCCGTCCATTCTTCGGCAACGTCTCCATCCATCAGGCGACCCGGCGCCCCTCGCGCCAGACCTCGCGGACGATGGGTTGCTGATCGCGCAGATGGATGCGCGCAAGGTCGGCGCGAAGGCCGGTCCGGAGCGCGCCGCGATCTTTGAGGCCGGCAGCCTCAGCCGGGTTCAATGTCACAAGGCGGATGGCGCCGGCGAGCCCACCGACGGCTTTCACGTCACGCAGGCCGAAGGCACCCATGAGCAGACTGCCCGGCACGTAATCCGACGAGAGCACGTCGAGCAGCCCGGCCTCGGCGAGGTTGCGGGCGCCGACGTTGCCCGAATGCGAACCACCCCGCACGACGTTCGGAGCCCCCATCAGCACCTTCAGTCCGGCATCGTGGGAGGCTGCCGCAGCTTCGACCGTCGTCGGGAATTCGGCGATATGCATGCCGTCGCGGATTGCTTCCTCAACGTGCTCAAGCGTCGCATCGTCGTGGCTGGCGAGCGCGATGCCGGCGAGCTGGCAACGGCGGACGATGTCCGCGCGGTTTTGCTCGGCGTAACGCGCATGAATTTCCTTGCGGCGGATGATGGTCGCATCGAGCTGCGCATCCGTCGCGTTTTTCTTGCCGCCATAATACTGTTTCCACTTGGAAACATCGGTGAACTGGCGTTGACCGGGCGTATGATCCATCACCGAGACGAGCTTGAGATTCTCATCTGTGAGGAAGGGCTCCATCTCCTCGACGACATCGCCACAGCCGAGCTCGCAGCGCAGATGCAGGAAATGCTCGGCCCGGGTAACACCGGCTTCCTTCGCCGCCGCAATGGCCGAGGCGAGCTTCTTCATCCGAGCGCCAAATTTCTCCTCGTCGTAGTCGTTGCCAACCCGCAGCGCGTCAAACACGGTGGTAATACCCGAACCGATCACCTGCGCATCATGCGCGAGCACCGCGCTCCCGGCCGGCCACTCAACCTTGGGGCGCGGCATGAAATGCACCTCGAGATGATCGGTATGGAGTTCGACAAGTCCGGGGATCAGATAATCCCTGCCAAGGTCGATGCCTTTCTCGGGTGCATCGCCCTCGCCAATCTCGACGATCTTCCCACCCTCGACGGCAACATAACCCATGAAGGTCTCATCGGGTGTCACGACACAGGCATTGGTCAGAACGAAATGGTCGTTCACGGCTGAACCTCATGTTTTGCGAGGAAATCTTCGACGGAAAGGGAGCGGAAATCGTCGAGCGCCGCGCGGAGCCTCGCATGCGACCAGTCCCACCATGCAAGGCGCTGGAGCCGCTCCACGATCTCGCGCGGGAAGCGTTCGCGGATCGGCTTGGCTGGCACACCCGCGACGATCAGGTAAGGCGCCACATCCTTTGTCACCACCGCGCCGGAACCGATCACCGCGCCATCGCCGATGGCAACACCGGGGAGCACCGTGACGCCGTGCCCCAGCCAGACATCATGGCCGATATGAACGCGATGGCTGCGGCGCCATTCGAAGAAGCCGGGCTCGGCCTCCGCATCCGCCCAGTAATTTTCGGCCCGATAGGTGAAGTGATGGAGCGTCGCGCGCCAGGTCGGGTGGTTCGGCGCGTTGATCCGCGCGTGCGAGGCGATGTTGACGAATTTGCCGATGCTGGCGCACCAGATCTCGCTGTCGCGCACCACGTAGGAATAATCGCCGATCTCGCTTTCCGAGATATGGCAGCGCTCATAGATCTCGGTATAGCGCCCGATGCGGCTGTCCTTCACCTCGGCGGTGGAATGGATCAGCGGTTCCTCGGAAAGCTTGGGAATGCGGCGCACGTCGTTCATGCCGCCTCCCGTACCGAAAAGGAGGTGACATCGACGATGCGGTCCGCTACACGCCCACGCACGTCCTCATCGTGGAAGATGCCGAGGAAGGCGGTGCCGGCGGCCTTGCGAGCATCGATCAGCCCGATCACGGCCTCGCGGTTCTTTGCATCGAGCGAGGCGGTCGGCTCGTCAAGGATCATGACGGGATGGTTTCCGGCAAATCCGCGCGCGATGTTGACGCGTTGCTGTTCGCCGCCGGAGAAGGTCGCGGGAGGCAGATCCCAGAGACGTCCAGGCAGGTTGAGGGTTTCGAGCAGCATCGCCGCGCGGGCGCGCGCTTCATTGAGGGATGTTCCGGCCTCGCGCGCGGCCGCAGCAACGATCTCGATCGCCGGCACGCGCGGGATGACACGCAGGAACTGGCTAACGTAGCCCATGGTGTAGCGCCGCACCTCGATCACCTCGCGCGGGGAAGCGGTCGCAAGGTCGATTTCCCCGCCGCGATGGTGCACGCGGATCGCGCCGGCGTTCACGAGATAATTCCCGTAGATCATCTTCAGAATCGACGACTTCCCAGCGCCGGAGGGACCGCCAAGCACTACGCATTCGCCAGCATGAACATCGAAGGCGACGTGAGCGACCACTGGCAGGCGCGCACCTTTGTGAAGGTGGAGCGTGAAGCTCTTCCCAAGATCTGAAACGGAGAGAACGGGAAGAGTTTTCATGCCGCTAGCACCGAGGAAACGAGGAGCTGGGTGTAGGGCGCCTGCGGATCGTCTAGAACGCGGTCCGTCAGCCCTGTTTCGATGACCTCGCCTGATTTCATCACGATGATCCGGTGCGAGAGGAGCCGCGCCACCGCGAGATCGTGCGTCACCAGCACCACCGCAAGGCCGAGATCCGCCACCAGCGAACGAATGAGGTCGAGAAGCCGGGCCTGCACCGAGACGTCCAACCCGCCGGTCGGCTCATCCATGAACACGAGGCGCGGCGCGGTCACGAGGTTGCGCGCGATCTGCAGGCGCTGGCGCATGCCGCCCGAAAACGCGGTCGGCTTGTCGTCGAGCCGCCCCTCGTCGATCTCGACGCGGGTGAGCCAGCCCCGCGCGGTTTCGCGGATGTTGCCGTAATGCCGGTCGCCGATACCCATCAGCCGTTCACCGATATTGCCGCCTGCGGAGACATTCATGCGCAGGCCCTCGCGCGCGTCCTGATGCACGAAGCCCCAGTCGGTGCGGGCGAGATGCCGGCGCTCGGCCTCAGTCAGCGAGAGAAGATCACGGGCCGCGCCATCACGCATACGGTAGAGCACGCGGCCGGAATCCGGGGTCAGACGGCCCGAAAGGAGATTCAACAGCGTTGTCTTGCCTGAACCGGATTCGCCGACGATCGCGAGCACCTCGCCAGCTTCCAGCACGAACGAGACATCACGGCAACCGATCCCGCCATAGAACCGTGACAGGTTCTCCGTTCGAAGCAAGGGCGTATTCATTCCGCCGCCTCCTGGTTGAGCGGGCCACGATGGCCCTTCGCTTGCCGGCTCTCGCAGAAATCGGTATCCGAACACACGAACATCCGTGTACCGCGATCATCCATGACCACTTCGTCGAGATAGCTGTCAGCTGCGCCGCAGAGCGCGCAGGGCTGGTCGAACCTTGTCGCCTCGAAGGGGTGGTCCTCGAAATCGAGGCTCACGACCCTGGTGTGGGGCGGAATGGCATAGATCCGCTTCTCGCGCCCCGCGCCGAAGAGTTGGAGCGCGGCGCAATCGTCCATCTTGGGGTTGTCGAACTTCGGAGTAGGCGAGGGGTCCATCACGTAGCGCCCACCAACCAGCACGGGATAGGCATAGGTCGTCGCGATATGGCCGTGGCGTGCGATATCCTCGTAGAGTTTGACGTGCATCAGGCCGTATTCGGCGAGCGCGTGCATCTTGCGCGTCTCGGTTTCGCGCGGCTCGAGGAAGCGCAAGGGTTCGGGGATCGGCACCTGATAGACAAGCACCTGATGCGCCTGAAGCTGCGTCTCGGGGATACGGTGGCGGGTCTGGATGACCGTGGCGGCGACCGTCTCGGTTGTCGTCTCGACCCCCGCAGTCTTTTCGAAGAACTGGCGGATTGATACCGCGTTGGTCGTGTCATCCGCGCCTTGATCAATGACCTTGAGGATGTCCTTCTTGCCGAGGATAGAGGCGGTCACCTGCACGCCACCGGTGCCCCAGCCATAGGGCATCGGCATTTCGCGGCTGGCGAAGGGCACCTGATAGCCTGGAATGGCGATCGCCTTCAGAACCGCGCGTCGGATCATGCGCTTGGTCTGCTCGTCGAGATAGGCGAAGTTGTAGGCCTGCTGCGTCGTCATTCCGCGGCCTCCTGCACAGGTCATACTTGCGCAAGGTCGTTGCGCATCTGACGCAGCAGTGCGAGTTCCGCCTGGAAGTCGACGTAATGCGGCAGCTTCAGGTGCTCGACGAAGCCGGTCGCCTGCACGTTGTCGGAATGCGAGAGCACGAATTCCTCGTCCTGCGCCGGCCCTTTCCGTTCTTCACCGAACTCGTCGGCGCGCAAGGAACGATCGACCAGCGACATCGACATCGCGCGGCGCTCGCAATGGCCGAAAGAAAGGCCATATCCGCGCGTAAACCGTGCCGGTTCGGTCTTAGAGCCAGCGAACTGGTTGACCATCTGGCATTCGGTAAGCGTGATCTCGCCAAGCGGAACGGCGAAGCCGAGTTCCTCGATGAAGAACTCGACCGCGACCTCGCCCATACGGATCTCACCGACGAAAGGGTGCGTGCGCCCGTAGCCGCGCTGGGTCGAATAACCGAGCGCGAGCAGAAAACCTTCATCGCCGCGGGCGAGGTTCTGGAGCCGCAGGTCGCGATCCGCAGGGAAAGCTATCGGCTCGCGCGTCAGGTCCGCGACCGGGTGCGCGGGATCTTCGGGCGGATTTCGCTCGATGAGATCGTCGCCGCCGATGATATCCGTGACACGGGGCATCGGCGCATCATGGGCGGGCGCCGAGGGCGCCGGAGGAACCGCTCCTTCTGCTTCCAGCGCGAAGTCAAGCAGGCGGTGGGTATAATCAAAGGTTGGCCCGAGCACCTGCCCACCCGGTAGATCCTTGTAGGTGGCGGAGATGCGACGACGCACTTCCATCGCGGCGGTGTCGAGCGGCTCGGAAGCACCGAAGCGCGGCAATGTCGTGCGATAGGCGCGCAGAAGGAAAATCGCCTCGATAAGATCGCCGCGCGCCTGCTTGATCGCCAGAGCCGCAAGCCGGCGATCGTAGAGCGATCCCTCGCTCATCACGCGATCGACGGCGAGGGAGAGCTGACCATCGATCTGCTCGATCGAAAGTTCTGGCACCTGCGGATCGCCGCGGCGCTTTTCGGCCAGAAGACCGTGCGCGGCGGCAATAGCGCGCTCGCCACCCTTGACAGCGACATACATGGCCTAACCTCCGGAGAGAATGCGGGTCGAACGGGGCAGCCCCATCAGGCTGCCCGACGCGACAAGCAGAAGGTCGACGCCCAGCGGAAAGCCCTCGCGGTTGCACGCCCACTGCGCGATGAAATCTTCCGGCATCGGCGAAAATCCGAAAGGCAGGCGGCCCTTGATGCCGGGCCCCTCCACCAGCAGACCAGGAAGCGGGAGAAAGCCGTCGCAGGCAACAACGACGGTCGTCGAGCGGTCAGGATATTCGGCCGTCCCTTGTGCGAAAGCCGCGAGATCCAACCCGTCGCCAGCGCTCAGATCGAGGAAGGCGAAGGAGGCGGCCGAAGGATTCGGAACCTGTCGGCTACCGGTGTGAAACCGGAGATAATGTGCGATCGCGGGCTCGTATTCTAGCGAGGGCGCGAGCCAGAAACCGACCTCGAAATCGAGAAGGCTCAACGCCAGCGAAGCCATTTCCGGTGCGAACGGCGCATCAAGCGAGGGCGCGAAAGATCGTGGCGTCGCAGGCCGCGCCAGCGCATCCAGGGCCGCGCGGAAACCGTATTGGGCATCGGCGACGGGATCGGCGAAGCCAGGCAGGATCGTCCGGACTGCAGGCGTTTGCATCAGTCCTCTCCCCGCACGAGCGTGAAAAAATCGACGCGTGTCGCGGCCGTCTTGGCTTGTTCGACAGCTCGGTCGCGTGCAATGCGCTGGCGAATCGGAGCAAGCACGTGCTGCTCCACACGGTCGCGATCGCCAGCGCGCTGCCATAGCGCATCGACGATGGCAACAAGCCGCGCCCGCTCGATATCACGGCCGAGAACATGCCCGTAGCCTATTTCGCCGGTATCGAGCGCTACAGCCGCGCGGCTCATGCTCGCCTCGCCGAGATTGAACGGGGCGCCATCGCCCCCGATCCGTCCGCGCAACATGACGAGGCCACTCTCCGCAGGTCGGAGATCGGTGATCGCGAGATCGGGCCAGGCTTCCCGCACAGGCCGTTCGAGCTCGATGCGCCGCGCGCGCGCTGCCAGGCCGAGCACATCGCGGCGGGAGAATCCGGCTGTCTGGTGGGGTAAGGATGTCAGTTCCATGTGCTCCGGGTCGCATGGCCGGATGACGGTGGAATGACAGTTTCGCTTCACTTCGATGAAGCCTTGTCGCCGATCATCGCGAGGCGGATCCGGGTGGAGATGAAGTCGATGGCTGCAACGGCCACCAGCACGATCAGGATGATGAAGGAGACGCGGTCCCACTCGAAGGTGCGGATCATCTCCGCCAGATGCAGGCCGATGCCGCCCGCCCCGACGATGCCAATGATGGTGGCGGAACGGGTGTTCGATTCGAAGTAATAGAGAACTTGGCTGAGGAAGACAGGCAGCACCTGCGGCAGCAGGCCAAACCGGACCTCGTGCAGCCGCGTTCCGCCGGTCGAGACCACCCCCTCGGACGGTCGCGGATCGGCGGCCTCGATCGTTTCCGAAAAGAGCTTGGTGAAGGCACCGATGTCGCTCGTCATGATCGCAAGGACGCCGGCAAAGGGTCCGAGGCCGACGACATTGATCCAGATGAGCGCCCAGATCAGGGTATCGACGCCGCGCAGCGTATCGGAGAAACGTCGGGTCAGCGCGCGCAGGAGCCAGCCGCCCAGCACGCCCCGTGCCGCGAGGAAGCCGAGCGGAAAGGCAAGCGCCGCCGCCAGCAGTGTCCCGAGAAAGGAAATCGCCACGGTCTCGCCAAGCGCCTTCAGGAAAATGATCGCTTTCCCGCCCGGATCTGGCGGAAACATCAAGCCGATGAAGGTCACCAGTTGGGTCGTTCCGTTGGCCAGGCCGGCGAAGGAAAACTCCAGTCGCACGACGGCGACCCCGGTCAGGAGCAGCAGCAGGCCCACGACCAGCAGCGCAGCAAAAGTACCCGCGCGATCGCCCCCGACAATGCCCGAGTGACGTTCGGCAATGCCATCTCGATCGGGGAAGAAATCACGATCCTTCACGAGGCCCTCACGTTTTCCGCTCGGTCGCGATCAGGCGGTGACGCAGCCTTTCTGTCCCCAGGTCGATCAGCATGACCGTCCCGATTACAAGGCAAAGGATCGCCGAGACGTCGGAATAGTAGAATTTGCGTACCGCCTCGATCAGGTCCTGTCCGATGCCGCCAGCACCGACGAAACCCATCACTGCGGCGCCGCGCACGTTGATCTCGAAACGGAGCAGCGCGTAGGAGGCGAAATTCGACAACACCTGCGGCACCACCGCATAGCGGATCGTCTGCCAGCGCGATCCGCCGCTCGCCGTCGCGCCCTCGACCGGTTTCATGTCGATATTCTCGACGACTTCCGAGAAAAGCTTGCCAAGTGCACCGTAGGTATGGATCGCGACGGCAAGCACGCCCGGCACCGGCCCGAGACCGAAGGCCACAACGAACAGAAGCGCGAAGACGAGTTCCGGTACAGTGCGGCAGAATTCCAGCAGGCGCCGCATCGCGAATCGCATCGCGTGACCGGTCGCGAGATTGCTCGAGGCACTGAAACACGACAGGAAGGCGCCGATGGTTCCGATGAACGTTCCGAGATAGGCGATCAGCAAGGTGTCGCCGAGCTTTCCCAGCCACTTGCCGAGGCCCCAATACCACTCGACCGGATCGGCCAGCACGAAGCGGCCATCGTCAAGCAGGAAGATTCGACCGATATAGCTCGTGAACCGAGGAAGATTATCGAGAAACTTCCCCGGTTCGACTTCGGCAACCCAGGCGGCGGCAAGAATACAGATCCCGAGAACGACGAGCCCTATGACGGTCATGCGCCGTCGCCTGGCGATCTCGAAGCCGTAACCGATCAGCAGCGGCTCGATCTGGGGCTCCGGCAAACGGGTGACGGCCGCGTTCATCGAATACCTCGGTTGTCTGCGGACATGAAAAAGGCGCCGGAGGTGGGGCTTGCTCCGGCGCCCCGGGGTTCGAGGGTCACGAACCCTTCTTGCGAAGCGTATCGACGAACTTCACCAGTTCAATCACCGGCAGATAGGCTTCATGCGCGACAGAAACCAGCGGCCCCTGCTTGCCCTCGTAGATCTTGTCGAAGGCGGCCTTGTCCTTGGTGTGGACGTTGAGGACCGCATCCCGGATCCTGGCCTTCAGATCGACCGGCATGTCGGCGAGATAGGCCATCGGCGAGTTCACGATCTGGTCGGACTTGAAGACCATGCGGAAATCTTCCGCCTTGACCATGCCCTTGCGGGCCATGCGCTGCATGTTGGACTCGATATCGTCGTTCCA
>DAORNC010000003.1:18551-20892 GCA_035440785.1 Rhabdaerophilum sp.
GTTGAAGGCGGCATCGCAGGTGCCCTGCTGCACGCCGAGGACGGCATTCTCGTGGCTGCCGGCGAAAGTCACCTTCGCAAAGAACTTGTCGGGGTCGATACCCATCTTGTTCATCGCGAAACGCGGCACATTGTTGCCGGAGGTCGAATTCGGATCGACGAGGCAGAGATTCTTGCCCTTGAGATCCTCGATCTTCTTGAATGGCGAGCCAGCCTTGACCCAGAGAACCGAGTGATAGCCCTTGGTGCCATCGAGATTGGTCTCGATCGCGAAGGGCTCGATCTTCGCGCCGGTGATGACGGCGCGGGCATAGGAGGCCGGTCCATACATGCCGATATGGATGTTGCCGGCGCGCTGGCCCTCGATCACCGCAGCGTAATCCGAGGCGATGCGCAGCGTCACCTTGGTGCCGATCTCCTTGGCAAGATAATCGACGAACGGCTTGTAGCGCTCGGTCACGCCCGAGGCGTTCTCCGCCGGGATGATCGCGAAAACGATTTCGGGATATTTCGTCTTCCAGTCCTGCGCGAGGGCAGGAGCGACGAGGCTGGCGGCGAGGCTCGCGCCAAGCACGAGGCGACGATCGAGAGACATGGTTCTGTCCTTCCTGTTTGTGGTCGAGTTCTTCCGGGTTTTCGTGACTTACGCCACCGCTGCGAGACCGACCTCCCGGACCGGCTCCGGCGGTAGAATGGTCATCGCCTCGTGCGCTTCGAGGCCGTAGAGTTCGCGGGCGGCCGCTTCGGTAAGCGCTTCCGGCGCGTCGTCGAAAATGATGCGTCCCTGCGCCATGCCGATCAGGCGGCCGCAGTATTCCTTGGCGATGTCGAGATCGTGCAGATTGCAGATCACGGTGATGCCGAAGTGCTTGTTGAGGCGCAGCAGCGCATCCATCACCAGCTTGGTGTTGCGCGGATCGAGCGAGGCAATCGGCTCGTCGGCGAGCACCAGTTCCGGTTCCTGCACCAATGCCCGGCAGATCGCCACGCGCTGCTGCTGCCCCCCCGAGAGCGTCTCGGCGCGCTGGGCAGCAAGATTGGCGATATCGAACTGCTCAAGCGCAGACATCGCGAGAATGCGGTCCTCGCGCGTCCAGAACTTGAGCAGCGAGCGGGCGACCGGCGCATGGTTGAGCCGCCCCATCAGAACATTGGTCAGGACATCGAGTCGACCGACGAGATTGAACTGCTGGAAGATCATTGCGCAGCGGGCCCGCCAGTCGCGAAGCTCCGCGTCACGTAGCGCCGTCACGTCCTTGCCGTTCCAGGTGATCCGGCCGGCCGATGGCTCCTGAAGCCGGTTCAACATGCGCAGCAAGGTCGACTTGCCCGCGCCCGAACGACCAATGACCCCGACGAAACTGCCCGGCTCAATCGTCAGGGACGCATTGTCGACCGCGACTTTCGATCCGAAGCGACGCGTCAGTCCTTCGATGACAAGCATTCCGCTCTCCCCTTATTGTTGGAGAAGCGATAGCGAAGTCATGCAACAGGATCGTGACGCTGGTTAACCACTTGATCTTCATCGACTAAGCAGCCGGTCGGCGCTCGTCATCCGAATGTCATCGACAAGATGGGCCTGCCGGCGAGCACGGGCACGAGGTTGCTGGCAGGCGCCGCCCGGGGAATGCTCCGCCTGCCGTTCCTAGGCCGTCACGGCCCATTGGTCGGGGTTCTCCGCCATTCCGATGAGGGCGAGGCCCTGGGCGATGGATTCGAACTGGTCCGCCGAAGTCAGCCTGTTGTCGCCGAAGCGCTCGGCGAAGAGCTGCTTGACCGCTGGCACGAAGGAGGTTCCACCGGTGAGGAACACTCTCTCCACGTCGCGCGCAGCAAGGCCCGCCTCCGCCAAGGCCCGGTCGACCGTTGCCGCGATGCGCGCGAGATCCTCGCCAATCCAATGCTCGAATTCCGTGCGGGAGATCGTCGCGCGGATATCGATCTCGTCTTCCGCGAACGCGAAATCAACGACATCCTGCGATGACAGCGCCATCTTGGCCGCCGAGACCGCACGGTAGAGCGGGAAGCCGAGATCATTCTCGACAAGCGCGATGAAATTTTCCACCGGGCCAGGTTCGAGAGCGAAGCGCGCGAGTTCCTTGAGTTCGCGCAAGTCCGCGCTGCCCTTCATGAAGGCGAGTTCGTGCCACCGCGCGAGCGTCGTGAAGTAGTGCACCGGCATCGGCAGCATTTTCCCGAACGAACGATAGCGCCCGCCCTTGCCGAGACGGGGCGCGACAACCTTGTCGACGATCCGCGCATCAAAGGTATCTCCCGCGATGCCAATGCCGGCATGACCGAGCGGCTCGGCCCTCAACGCGCCACCGGTCCGCGAAAAACGC
>DAORNC010000003.1:21004-22802 GCA_035440785.1 Rhabdaerophilum sp.
ACGTAGCGCGCGCCGCCGGCGCCGAGCCGGCCGAAGGCATCGTGGTAGCGCTGCATTGCCAGCCCTTCGTCCGGGTTTGCCCCTGCAAACTTCACCGGTCGGCCAATGGTGACTTGGGCGGCACCAAGATCAAGCCGCCCGCCGGCATGGCGCGCCAACGTTCTGAAGAAAGTCGCCAGCAAATCCTCGAACTGGAAGTTCTGACGAAAGATCGTTGTCTTCTGGAAGCTGCGACTCGCGGCAAAGGTTTTGAACGACTGGATGAAGCGCAGTGCCGTCAATCCTTCGACGAGGCGTTGGATAGCCCAGGGGCCACCCTCGACGCTTGGTGGCAGCGAACTGCCCGGCCGTTCCTGCGAGAAGCACAAGGCCGAGGCATAGACGCTGTGCACCGTACCGGCGTGGTCGAAGCGAAAGGTCTCGACACGACTGTCCCCGGTCGCGAGAGCGACGACGGTGTTGCTCGTGCCGAAATCGATACCGATCGACGCGGCGGGCGGGGCGCTCGACATGAGAGGCTCTCGGAAAAAGTGGGGACGCGCGGTCTAATGACGCGCGGCCGGTTTGGCAAGCCCCACCAGCACATGACGTTGCGGCGGCCAAGATCGGCGATCAGTTCAATGCAATATTTGCATTGGCGCTTCGTCTGCCCGTTTGCTCGATTTGACTGGCTCGTCGATTGGACTCGCGTTCTCCGCGATGCGCAACGAGCAGCACCGGAATGGCACCCTTTGGGGATCGTCACCGGCTTCGAACTGGAACGAGAAGCGCGCTTGTCATCCGGCAAGCGATACAAGACGGGAGAATGGAACATGAAATTGGTTGGACTGGCAGCGCTGCTGCTCGCTCTGCCCGGAATGGCTTCAGCGCAGGAACTCACCGGGACGCTCAAGAAAATCAAAGAGACGGGCGTCATCACCCTCGGCCACCGCGAAAGCTCGGTTCCGTTTTCCTACATCGACAACAACGCCAAGGTCGTCGGCTATGCGATGGAGATCTGCGGAAAGATCGTCGATGCGGTGAAGGCCAACCTCAAGATGGACAAGCTGGACGTTCGCCTCCTGCCCGTCACCTCCTCGACCCGGATTCCGCTCATCGCGAATGGAACGATCGATCTCGAATGCGGTTCCACAACCAATAACGCGGAACGCCAGAAGCAGGTCTCCTATACCAACACCCATTTCCTCACCGCTTCCGCCTTTGTCTCCAAGAAGGCGAAGAACCTGATGAGAATTGAGGATCTCAAGGGCAAGACCGTGGTCTCGACCGCTGGCACCACGAACATGAAGCAGCTCGTCGAGGCGAATGCCGCCAAGAACCTCGGCATGACCGTGCTGCCCGCCAAGGATCATGCCGCCGCTTTCCTGCTCGTCGAACTTGATCGGGCCGATGCGTTCGTGATGGACGACATCCTGCTCGCGAGCCTTGTCGCCTCGTCGAAAGACCCCGCAGCGTACCAGCTTTCTGCCGAAGCCTTCTCGCTGCCGGAGCCCTATGGGATCATGCTCCGCAAGGGTGACGCGCCTTTCAAGGCTCTCGCGGACAAGACCACGGCCGCCCTCTACATGGGTCCGGAAGGTGCGGCGCTGTTCAAGAAGTGGTTCCAGAGTCCGATTCCGCCGAACGGAATCACCCTCAACGTTCCTCTGAACGCGATGCTCAAGAAGATGCTCGAGAAGCCGACCGACTCGGCCGATCCTGCAGCCTACTGAGCGCACTGCGGCAAGGGACGACAAGGGCACGCGCCTCCCCCGCGTGCCCTTGAACCCGAGAAAGGTTCGCCATGAACTACAACTGG
>DAORNC010000003.1:22817-26051 GCA_035440785.1 Rhabdaerophilum sp.
CTTCTGGGAAATGAACCCGGAAGGCACCGGCACCTACCTCGCCATGTTGCTGATGGGCTTGCGCTGGACACTGGCGACCGCCGCGCTCGCGGCCTTCATTGCCCTCGTCGTCGGCGCCGTGGTTGGCGTGGTCCGGACCTTGCCACTGCGGTGGGCGGTTCTCACGGGCGATACCTGGGTCGAATTCTTCCGCAACATCCCGCTGCTGGTGCAGCTTTTTCTCTGGTATTTCGTGCTGCCGGAACTTGTGCCCAAGGCCGCCGGCCTCTGGCTCAAGACCCTGCCGAACTCGTCCTTTTGGACCGGTGCGATCGGCATCGGCCTTTTCATGTCATCCCGCGTAGCCGAACAGGTCAAGGCGGGCATCCGTTCGCTGCCGCGTGGCCAGGCGATGGCCGGAACAGCGCTTGGGCTGACGACGGCACAGACCTATCGCTACGTCATCCTGCCGATGGCGTTCCGCATCATCTTGCCGCCGCTGACGTCGGAACTGCTCAATACGGTCAAGAACACCTCCGTGGCGCTGACGATCGGCCTGATGGAGCTGACCGCGCGCACCCGCGCCATGCAGGAATATTCCTTCCAGGTTTTCGAGGCGTTCACGGCCGCGACGCTGATCTACCTCGCGCTGAACGCGACCCTGACCGCCCTGATGCGGCGGCTGGAAAAAGCAGTTGCTGTTCCCGGCTATGTCGCGGGGAAATGACCATGCCGCAGTTTGATTTCGACATCATCCTCAAGACGCTCCCCTATCTCCTCCGGGATGGAATGAGCTTCACGCTGACCTTGACCGCCCTCGCCGCGCTCGGCGGGCTGCTGCTGGGAACACTGCTGGCGCTGATGCGACTCTCGACCGTGCCCGGCCTCGCCACGTTCGCGACCGCCTATGTCAACCTGATGCGCTCGCTGCCGCTCGTGCTGGTGATCTTCTGGTTCTATTTCCTCGTTCCCTACATCGGACAGGTCATCCTGCGCGCCGAACGTCCGGTGGAAGTTGGCGCTTTCGCCTCCGCGCTGATCACCTTCACGATGTTCGAGGCCGCCTATTTCTCGGAGATCATGCGCGCGGGGATCCAGTCCATCCCCAAGGGGCAGCTCTCGGCCGGCTACGCGCTCGGGCTCACCTATCGGCAGGTGATGGGCTACATCGTGGTGCCGCAGGCGCTCCGCAACATGTTACCCGTCATCCTGACGCAGACCATCGTCCTGTTTCAGGATACCTCGCTCGTCTACGTCATCTCGATCACCGATTTCCTCGGAGCCGCCTCGAAGGTCGCCCAGCGCGACGGGCGGTTGATCGAAATGTATCTCTTCGCCGCCCTCGTCTATTTCCTGATCTCGTTCATGGCCTCGCTCCTCGTGAAGCGGCTTCAGGCCCGGACGGCAATCATCCGCTGAGGCCCCGCCCATGCCGACGACACAACCTGCGATGATCGAACTCAACGCCGTCTCGAAGTGGTATACGCCGCAATTCCAAGTATTGAAGGATTGCACCACCAGCGTCTCCAAGGGGGAGGTCGTCGTTGTCTGCGGCCCCTCCGGCTCGGGCAAGTCGACGCTGATCAAATGCGTCAACGCGCTGGAGCCATTTCAGGCCGGCACCATCCGCGTTGATGGCGTCAATCTTTCCGACCCCGGCACCGACTTGCCGAAACTGCGCTCGCGGATCGGCATGGTGTTCCAGCATTTCGAGCTGTTCCCGCACCTGCGCATCACGGAAAATCTCTGCCTCGCACAGGAGAAGGTGCTGGGCCGTAGCCGTGACGAGGCCATGACCAAGGGCATGCTGCTTCTCGATCGGGTCGGCCTCAAAGATCATGCCCAGAAATATCCCGGCCAGCTTTCCGGCGGGCAGCAGCAGCGCGTCGCCATCGCGCGGGCGCTGGCGATGGACCCGATCGCGATGCTCTTCGACGAACCGACTTCCGCGCTCGACCCGGAAATGATCACCGAGGTGCTCGATGTCATGGTCGAACTGGCCCGCGAGGGCATGACGATGATGGTTGTGACGCATGAGATGGGCTTTGCCCGCAAGGTCGCCCATCGCGTGATCTTCATGGATCACGGCGAGATTATCGAGGATCGCGGCAAGGACGAATTCTTCGGCTCACCCCGATCGGATCGCGCGCAACTGTTCCTGTCGAAAATCCTCTCGCATTGAGGCTTCGGCGTCCGGACGAATTCAGGCCGCAACCGCGCGGCGATGGACCGCGCTTCTCATGTTGGTCGCGAACTGCGCGATCGAGGCTTCCCATGAATAACGCTCGGCAAAGGCCCGGCAGGCCTGCCGGTCGAGCGTGAGCGCCTCCAGCGCCGCTGCGCGCAGATCCGTGCCTAGCCGGCCGACGCCGGGATCGGTGACGATATCTCTCGGCCCCATCACGGGATAGGCGGCGACGGGCAGGCCGCTCGCCAGCGCTTCGATGATGACGAGACCGAAGGTGTCCGTCAGGCTTGGGAAGACGAAGACATCCGCCGAGGCATAGACCTCGGCAAGGGCGAGGCCGGACTGCGGCCCCAGGAAATGGGCACGGGGATAGGTCCGACGCAGGGCTTCGAGAGCCGGCCCCTCGCCCACCACGACCTTCGATCCCGGCAGATCGAGCGAAAGGAACGCCTCGAGGTTCTTCTCCACCGCGGCGCGGCCGACGTTGAGGAAAATCGGCCGCGGCAGATCGAGAACCGATTGGCTCCGGGGGTGGAACAGCGTCGTGTCCACCCCACGCGACCAGCGCATCAACGGGCCGAACCCGCGCGCAGCCAGATCGGCGTCAAGGCTTGGCGTCGCGGTCATGATGCCGCACCCGGCATTGTGGAACCAGCGCAGCCAGCGGTAGGTGACTGCCTCCGGCACCGGTAGGCGCGCGCGCAAGTATTCCGGGAAACGGGTGTGATAGCTCGTCGTAAACGGTATCCTATTGGCAAGGCAGAACCTGCGGGCGGCGAGCCCGATTGGCCCCTCGGTCGCTATATGAACAGCCTCCGGCCGAAAGGCGGCGGCACGCGCGGCGATGCCCGGGCCCGCGTTCAGCGAAAGGCGGATCTCGGGATAACCCGGCATCGGCAATGTCCGGAAATCGCCAGGCGTCACGAAATCCAGTACGAGACCGGCATCGCCGGCCCGCCGTTGCAATTCGCCCAGCGTTCGCACCACGCCGTTGACCTGGGGCGCCCAGGCATCGGTCGCGACCAGGACCCGCATCAGCTTGCCAGCGCGAGAACAGGGCGGGTTTC
>DAORNC010000003.1:26083-50962 GCA_035440785.1 Rhabdaerophilum sp.
CGGCATAGCGGAGAATTTCCATCCGGCCATCCATATGCTCGACCAGCGCGGTGCAGCTTTCCACCCAGTCGCCGGTATTGAGGTAGCGGATTCCATCGAGATCGCGCTCGGCCGCATGATGGATATGGCCGCAGATCACACCATCCGTTCCCGAGCGACGCGCCTCCTCGGCGAGACAAACCTCGAACGAACCGATGAAGTTCACCGCCGTCTTCACCCTGTGCTTCGCCCAGGCCGAGAGCGACCAGTAGGGGAGGCCGAGTTTGCGCCGCACGTAGGAAATGCTCTGCCCGACGCGGAGCGCTGTTTCGTAGGCCCAGTCACCCAGGAGCGCGAGCCAGCGCGCATGCACGACCACAACGTCGAAGATATCTCCGTGGATGACGAGATACTTCCGCCCGTCTGGTGCCTCGTGGACCGCCCGGTCGAGGATCTCGATCCCGCCGAAGGTCATCCCTGCGTAATCGCGAAGGAATTCGTCGTGGTTGCCGGGAACGTAGATGATACGCGCGCCCTTGCGCACCTTTCTCAGGAGCTTTTGCACGATATCGTTGTGCGACTGGGGCCAGTACCACCCCTTCCTGAGACGCCAGCCGTCGACGATGTCGCCGACGAGATAGATGGTTTCGGCATCGTAACGCCGCAAGAAATCCAGCAACATATCCGCCTGACACCCGCTGGTTCCAAGATGCAGATCGGACAGGAAAACGGTCCGGATGGGGATGCTTTCTACCTGCAAGGCCTGCTCCTTCTTCAAGGATCCCTGCGGCCTGAAAGCCAGAGTCATGTTGCAGGCGTATGACACTGCGCCTTCCTGTAAGGCGGCAAGCCGTCATTGCGCTGTCATCGTGTCGTTGCAACGCTTCCGAGCGGTGCCAAAGGAGAATGCCCCGCATGACCGATATCGACCACGCCGCGATGACACGCGCCTACGCGAAATGGGCCCCGGTCTATGATGCGCTTTGCGGTCCTTTCTTCCATTCCGGGCGGCAGGCGGCCGCCGCGCTGGCCCGCTCCCTCGGCCGCGACATCCTAGAGATCGGCGTCGGAACCGGTCTCTCCTTCGACGATTATCGGCAAGACAATCGCATCACCGGCATCGACGCTTCGCCCGAGATGATCGCCAGGGCGTCCGAGCGGCTGCGAACCGGCCGCTTTCCGCAGGTCGAGGACCTCGAAGTCATGGACGCGCATGAACTTTCCTTCCCCGATACGTCGTTCGACGTGGTCGTCGGACAGTTCGTCATCACACTTGTACAAAATCCCGAGCGGGTGCTCGACGAGGCCTTCCGCGTTCTGCGCCCCGGCGGTTCCATCGTGCTCGTCAACCATTTCTATTCCGAGGCAGGGCCGCTCGCTGCGCTGGAGCGGGGCGCCGGCCGGGTCGCGCGGAGACTTGGGCTGAGGCCCGATTTTCCCTTCGCGCGCATCGAAGCCTGGTGCCGCCTCAACGGGATTGTCCATGTCGAAAGGCGGGAGAAGCTCGCCCCTTTCGGATGGTTCACGCTCGTCCATCTTCAGCGGTTGGATTTCGCCGGGGAGGGTCGGCTGCCTGTGCAGGTGGCCCTCCCTTAGGCAGCTGCGTGCCCCACTTCCCCGCACCGGATTCTGCTGTAAGATCGGCCCATGTCACTCCGGTTGTCGACGGCTTCGCTCTTCGTTGTTCTGGCTGCCGTCACGGGAGCGATGGCGAAGGAAATCCGCATTTCCGATCGCGTGTTTCTGGTGCGGGACCGGTCCGGCGCACCGGTCGAATTCCAGATGATCGTCAACGCCGGCTGCGCCGACGAAAGCGGTGGGCAATGCCGCGGTCTCGCCCATTATCTTGAGCACCTCATACTGGTCGGCCGCAATCCGGAGCACAACAACAGCGCGTTCCGCTTCTTCCCCGATGTGACCACGAACGGCTGGACCAGCCAGACTGCGACTGTCTACTGGCACCGCATGCCGCAGCGCGCCGAGGGGCCGCGCGCCGATCTCGAGAAAGTGTTCAATTTCTACGCCGCCCGGCTCCGATCATTCGCGATCCCGGAAGAGGAAGCCGCCCGCGAGCGCAATGTCGTGCTTCAGGAGCACGACTGGCGGCTCGGCTCCAACGCCACGGCCCGCTTCTTCCGCAAGCTCGACCGTGCCTTGATACCGGACCATCCGCTTGGGCAATGGACGATCGGCACCCGTGACACCATCAAGGCCCTGGCGCTGGACGAGGCTCGCACCTTCCACGAGCGCTGGTACAAGCGTTCCAACGTCTGGTTCCTCGTGACCGGCGATGTCGAGCCGGCCCTGCTGAAGGAGATCAGCGAGCAGGCGCTCAAGGACGCCGATGCCGGCGCGGTTCCGCCTCGTCCCTCGCTCATGCCGCCGCCGGTTACACCGCGCCGCGAGACCCTGCTGGAGCAGGACCCGCAGGCGACGCGTCGCCTCGCCGCCTTCGAGAAGCTGGTCCGGATCGAGGAGAGCGACAAGCTTGCGACCTTCGCGCGGGTCAGCGTTCTCGCCCAACTGCTCGCGAGCCAGCTGCCGGGCTCGCTCAACGAGGCCGTCGTCGAGCGCACGAAAATTTCGACCACTCGGCCGATGGTGTTTTTGCGGCGCATTGCCCCGGAGACCTACAAGCTGACACTCGCCGCCGATGTCACGGAAACTGTCGATCCGGATGGAAGGAAGCTTCTTGCCGCGCTCGGCGCCTACACCGAAAGCCTGACCGCCGAACAGTTCTCGGATCGGAATGTGGAACGCATCCGAAAGCGCGTCCTCTACGAGCGGAAGACCGCCGACGGCATTCCCGAGCAGGTATTCCAGCGTCTGGTCGGCTGGCTGTCGCAAGGACACGATCCCGATGATATCGACCGTCTTACCGTAAAGATCGCCGCCGTGCAGAAGGCCGATCTCGCGCCCCTCCTTGCGGCCCTTGCCGGCAAGGGCGCGATTGCGGAAGGCATTCTTGCGCCGAAAACCGGAGAATAGGGACATGGCCAGGATGGATATCGTCCGGACGGGGTTGAGCCTTGCCACCGCCTCCTGTCTCTTCATCGCCCTGGAGGCGTCAACCGCGATCGCCCAGGTGAAGACGAGCGATCATGTAACCCCCGGCGGCATCCCTTTCCGTCATGCCTTGATGCCGCGCGCCCGGACACAGACGATCCAGTTCGGCTGGCACGACGGCTATTCCTTCTCGCTCAAGGAAGGCCACGCTGCCGGCAGCTGGGGCGCAGGTATGATCATGCAGGGGCCGGCCGGCAGCTCTCGCGCCGAATTCGAGGAAGACGCGAAGGATGCGCAAGCGCGCATGTCCCTTCAATCCAATTTCCGTAACACTTTCGGTTCGATCGGGGCGCCACCCGAGAAGATGGACGATGCCATCACCTTGTTCGGCCGGGCACTTTCCAGTCCCGCACTCGATCCGGACCGTCTGAAGGAGCGTATCGCGAACCGGAAGGCTGAAATCCGGCAAGCGCGGGTCAAGGCACAGACGCTCGCCAGCGATATCGGCGCCTACCTTTTCCTCGCGCCCGGCCCGGCACGACAATGGCGGCTTGGTGATGACGCGATCCTCGATGCGGTGACGATCGAGCGCATCGAGGCATGGCGCAAGGCCGTGCTGACGCGTCAGGGGCTTAAAGTGGCGGTCGCGGGCCCCGAACCGACCGAGAAGGTCGCTGCGCAGATCGACAGGCTCTTGGGCCAGTTGCCCGTGAAGGGAGCGGAGGCGCGGAGCAACAGCATCCCCATCCAGCATTCGGCGAAATCGGTCGCGCTGGCGGCTCCCGTGCCGCAAACCTATCTCCTGATCGGCGGCTGGAGCGCGTTTTCCCGCAACGAGGATCCCTTCACCGCCGATATGCTGACGAAAATCCTCCGCGAACGACTTTTCAAGGCCGTCCGCGAAAAGCTGGGCGCAGCCTATGGTGCCAGCGTCCGGCTGAGCGCGGTTGGAGCGGATACGCTGTTCTTCTCGGCAAGCGCTGCAGTCGAGCACGAAAAGGCGGCTGATGCACTCGCCGCAATCCGGACCGAACTCGCCCGTTTTCTCGCTGACGGCATCACTCAGGCTGAACTCGATCCGCAAAAGGAAAAGCTGATCTCGGACACCCGTCAGAGCATGCGCCGTGCACCCTACGTCGCTCGCCTCCTGCGCAACGCGATGCTTGAGAACCTTCCGGCTGACCATGTCGAGACGACCGAGAAGCAGATCACGGCGATCTCGCTCGATCACGTCAACAAGGCAATCCGCGAAAAGCTCGGCGGCGGCTCCCTTGCGACGATCATCATCACGCCCGCCGTCGGGGTCTTCAATGCCGATTGCATCGTCAAGGCAGCAGCCGAAGCCGAGACCTGCCGTTAGGCGGTTCGGGTTTCAGGCCATTGCCGACTTGCCGCGCCGGACCTCCGACGCAGACGGATGACGACGTCGACATTCGCGATCTCGGTCCCTGCCGGAAGCGTCGGCAGGTGCACGACCTGAACCGCCTCGCCGATGTCGAGCACGCGCCCCTCCCCTTCGATGTAGAAGTGCTGGTGATCGGCGGTATTGGTGTCAAAGTAAGTCCGTGAGGGATCGACCGCGAGCACGCGCAGAAGCCCGGCCTCGGTGAACTGGTTGAGGGTGTTGTAGACGGTCGCGAGCGAGATCGGCACGCCGGAATGCTCGGCTTCCGCGTGCAACTCCTCCGCCGTGACATGGAGGTCGCTGCCGCGAAACAAGAGCGAAGCGAGGATCAGGCGCTGCCGCGTCGGCCGCAAACCGGCGGCACGAAGCGTGTTCCGGGTGTGGGCAGCCCAGCACAGGGGCGAACCTGCAGCGGGTAATACCATCGACGCCTCCCCTAAAATAGGTATTATATTGCACTAATTTGCATTATAAATCATAGGTGATTTCACGACACCAGGCAAGCCGTCTCGCATCCTCCGGAACGAGAATGCTGATGACCTGACTGTGCTGACCGGAGAGTCAGATTCCGAGATGTCGCTCGAGAATCTCGGGTTCGGCACGAAGGGCTGCCGGCGTGCCGTCGAACGCGATCTCGCCTTTCGCCATCACCACCATGCGATCGGCAACACGCGCGAGGCTGCGGTGGTCCTTGTCGACGACGATGGTCGCAATCCCTTCCGCCCGGATGGTTCCGAGCATCGCCCAGATTTCCTGTGCGATGAGCGGCGCCAGCCCTTCGGTCGCTTCGTCGAGGAGGATGAGATCCGGATTGGTCATCAAGGCACGACCGATCGAAAGCATCTGCTGCTCACCGCCGGAAAGCTGCAAGCCGCCGTGTCCTCGCCGCTGGCGAAGACGAGGAAATACCTCGAATACGCGTTCCAGTGTCCAGCTGCGATGGCCATTCCGCCCTGGCCGCGCCGCCATGACGAGGTTCTCGATCACGTCGAGTGAGCCGAACACGCCGCGCCCTTCTGGCACATAGGCAATACCGGCCCTGGCGATATCCTCGGGCTGCTGGCCAACCGTACCTTGGCCATTCAGCCGTATTTCCCCCTGCCTGTCGCGCAGCAGGCCCATGATCGAACGCAGCAGCGTCGTCTTGCCCATGCCGTTGCGGCCGATCAACGCGATCTGCTCGCCCCGTTCGACCGAGAGATTGACCCCATGCAGCGCCTGGCTGACGCCGTAGAAACTGCGGAGGTTCTCGATGGCAAGGAGCGGGCTCATGCCGCCTCTCCGTGGTCGCCAAGATAGGCGATGCGAACGGCGGGATGGTTTCGCACCTCGGCAGGCAAGCCCGAAGCGATCACCTCGCCGTCGGCCATCACCGTCAGGCGTTCCGCGAGCGCAAAGACCGCGTCCATGTCGTGCTCGACGAGGAGCACCGCGCGTCCTTGCTTCAACCGAGCAATCAGCGAGATCATCCGCTGCGCCTCTGCCTGACCCATGCCGGCGAGCGGCTCATCGAGCAAGATCACACGCGGGCGCGTTGCCAGCACCATCGCGATCTCGAGCTGGCGCTGCTCGCCGTGGCTCATGAAGCGCGCGACGGTGCCGGAGCGCGCGGAAAGCCCGACCTCGGCGATTGCCGTCTCCGCAGCCTCGTTGACCGCATGATCGTTGACGACATGTCCGAAGAGACGCAATGCATGGCCGGAATGGGCCTGTGCTGCAAGCCGTACGTTCTCGTGGACGGTCGAAGTCTGGAAGATCGTCGTCTTCTGATAAGAGCGACCGATACCGAACATGGCACGCCGGTTCGGCGGCAGGGAAGTTACATCCCGTTCGCCGAGCATCACACAGCCGGAAGACGCCGGAATATCGCCGGAGAGGAGGTTGATGAGCGTCGACTTGCCGGCACCGTTCGGACCGATGACGGCATGAACCTCGCCACGATGGACATCGAGCGAGACGCCACCCACAGCCATGAGCCCGCCGAAGCGGCGATGCAGGTCTTCCGCGCGAAGCAGAATCTCACCCATGCGTCTTCTCCCTGACAGGGTCCGGTTGCCCCTTGCGTTCGGGCATGAGGAGCGCGCCAAGCTGCTGGAGCCCGCCCGGCAGCAGGAAGACGAGGGCGATGATGATAAGCCCCTTCGCGAGCTTCCAGTTATCGAACAGCGACTTCAACACCTCCTCGAGACCCATCAGCGCAATCGCGCCGACCAACGGTCCGACGAGCGAAGAAAGTCCGCCGAGCACGACCATCACCAACACTGTCGCGGAGAGGTGCCATCCCAACATCTGCGGCGCAACGAAGCCGAACTGCGCCGCCGAAAGATACCCCGCAACGGCGGCGATCACGGCGGAAATGATGAAAGCTGCGAGGCGCAGGCGGAAGACCGGAAAGCCGAGCGAGAGCGCACGGCGTTCGTTGTCCCGCGCCGCCGCCAGCGCATGGCCGAAAGGCGAACCGACAAGCCCTTTCAGGAAAATCAGGGTCAGGAACAGCGCACCGAGCGAGACGAAGTAGAAATGGGTCTTGTTCCCGAGGTCGATGAAGCGGAACCCTACGATCGCAACCTCGGGCTCGTAGTAGATATACATCCCGTCCGAGCCACCGCCGATCCTGGTGTCGTGGAACAGGTAGAAGAGCATTTCGCCGAACGCGAGTGTCGCCATGATGAAATAGATGCCGCGCGTTCGCAGCGAAAGCGCGCCGATGACAGCCGCAGCCATCGCGACGACGATCATCGCCAACGGCAGCGTCGTGAAGACCGAGGCACCACCGTTTGTCGGACTCGACAGCGCCAGCACATAACCGGAGAGCCCGAAAAACGCCGCATGGCAAAGGCTCACAAGACCGCCGTAGCCCACTACCAGATTGAGGGCGAGCGCAAGGACGCCCATCAGCATCGCCTTGGAAAGGAACTGGACGTAGTAAACAGGAACGACAAAGGGCAGGACGAGCGAAACGATCAGGCTCGCGATCAATGCCATACGGTAGAAGCGGGACGATACCTGCGCCATCTCAAGGCCCTTGCTTGCCGAGAAGACCGTTCGGCCGCCACAGGAGGATGCCCGCCATCAGGACGTAGATCAGGATCGACGACACTTGCGGGAAAAACACCTTCCCGAAGGTATCCGTCAGCCCGATCAGCAGCGCGCCGATCGCCGCCCCGGCAACCGATCCGATCCCGCCGAGCACGACGACGACGAAAGAGAGAATCAGCATGCCATCGCCCATCCCCGGAAAAACGGTCGAAACCGGCGCGACGAGAATGCCACCGAGGGCTGCCAGGGCGATGCCACCGGCGAAGACGTAGCGATTGAGCCTGTCGAAAGAAATTCCGAGCGCTCGCGTCATGTCACGGTTTTCCGCACCGGCACGGATGATCATCCCAAGCCGCGTCTTCCTGATCACGAAGAAGATGATGGCCGCTACGATCAGGCAGAACACGCATAGAGCCAGTCGGTAAACCGGATAGGAAAGAAGCTCGGTCAACTGGATCGACCCCTTCAGCCAATCCGGCGGCGGGACGGAATGGACGTCCTTGCCGAACAGGATCTGACGCATCTCGTCGATCACGAGAATTAAGCCGAAGCTGAGCAGGACCTGCGCGAGGTGGTCGCGCCCGATCATCCGCTTGACGAAGACTTCCTCCAGCACGAGTCCGATCGCGAAGGCGATCGTCGTGCCGCCGATCAGCGCCATCAGGAAGCTGCCGGTGTAGGCGGAGAGCCAATACGCGAGATAAGCGCCGAGCATGTAGAACGCGCCGTGGGCGAGATTGATGACACCGAGAATGCCGAACACCAGCGACAACCCACTGGCAACCAGGAAAAGTACGAGCCCATACTGGACACCGTTCAGCAACTGAACGGCGAAGGTGACGGCATTCATGAAAGAAGCATCCCGAAGAAAATGGGCGGGGAGGAAGAGGGCCAGCGCCCCACCCAGTCTGGTGACCTTAGGCCCGGCAGCCGCGCGCCGGATCGTCCACCGCCTTGCCGGCGACGCCGATCTTGACGTTCTGCCCCTTGCGGACCTCGCGCAGGTAGATGTCCTGTACGGGGTTGTTGCCCTTGTTGAAGGCCATTGGCCCGCGGGGACTGTCGATCTTCGCGGCGCGCATCGCCGCGACCATCGGCGCACGGGCAGTGAAATCGCCCTTTACAGCCTTGAGGCCGATATCGAGCAGTGCCGCCGCATCGTAGCCCTGAACCGCGTAGATATCGCCTTCCTTGCCGGTCTTCTTGAGAAAGGCCTCGGAGAAAGTCTTGTTGGCCGCGCCATCGAGATTGTCGGCGTAGTGGAGCGTCGTCTTGATGCCTTCGGCGGCATCGCCTTGCGCTTGCAAGGTGCCGTCGGTGAGGAAGCCCGCGCCGTAGAGCGGAATCGATTTGCTGAGCCCCGCCGCCGCGTAATCGCGGACGAACTTCACCGCGCCGCCGCCGGCGAAGAAGGCGAAGACGGCATCCGGCTTGAGCGTCGCGATCCGGGTGATGAGCGCCTGGAATTCGACTTCCGGGAACGGTAGCGCGAGATCCTCGACCACCTTGCCGCCGGCCGCCGTGAAACCCTCCTTGAAGGCGTCAACCATCTGTGCGCCCGCAGCGTAGCGCCAGGTGATCGTCGCGACATTCTTGTGCCCGGCATCGAACATCACCTTGCCCATCGGCTGGCAGACCTGCCAGTTGGAGAACGAGGTGCGGAAGATATGCGGCGCGCAGAGCGGACCCGTCGCCTCGTTGACGCCGGCATTCGGGATGACCAGCATCGTGTTGGTATCACGCGCGACCTTGACCATCGCCATCGCGACACCCGAATGCACGGTGCCGACGACGACATCGACCTTATCGCGTCCAACGAGGCGATTCATGTTGTCTGTGGCCGATTCGGGCTTCGATTCATCATCGATCTGCACGAACTCGATCGCCCGCCCGCCGAGCTTGCCACCCCGCTGCTCGGCATAGAGGCGGAAACCGTTGTCGATGAACTGGCCTAGACGACCGAAGGTGCCCGAATAGGGCAGCATCAGCCCTACCTTGAGCGGCGCGCCTTGCGCAATGGCGGGGGAAACCGGAAGGCGGAAGCCCCGGCCACAAGCCCGCTCGCCCCCAGGAGAAAACGTCGGCGGTCAGGCCGGATAATCAAATCGGATTTCGACATGGCATTCCCTCTCTCTCGGCTCTTGAAGGCCTTCATTGATGCATTTTGTTGCAATGCGTTGCATAGACGTCTCAGCGTTGCCGGCAATTTATGTATAATAATGCACAAATGGTGTCAATCGAATTGGAACCCGAGTCTTCTTGTGCAACAAAATGCTGGAATATGGATTCGGGGCGCGATGACGGGCAGCGCAGCGTGAAAACTCGCCGCCTAAGCGTCTGAGCCGGTCTTCAGGCGAGGAACTTGCGCTCGCGGATCAGCTCAAGCAGTTCGGCAAGCGAGGTCTCGATGCTCTTGCCGGAGGTGTCGAGTTGGGCCAGCGCCCTCTCGTAGAGCGGCTCCCGGCTGACAAGGATCGACTTGAGCTGCTCCATTGCCTCCGGATTGCCGGACATGGGGCGCGTATCACCCTGCGCGAGAACACGCATCATGTGCTCGCGCGGCGAGGCCTTGACCCAGACGGTATGGAACCGGCTAAGCAGCATCTTGTAGGTATCCGGCTCCGCGACAATGCCGCCTGCCACCGCAAGGATCATGCTTTCGTGGGTGGCAACAACGCGGCCGATCGCCTGCGCCTCGAGTTTGCGATAGCCCTCCTGTCCATAGAGCGCAAGCACCTCGTTGACGGGCATCCCGGCCTGCTCCTCGATCTCGCGATTGAGCTCGACGAAGGGAATTCCCAGCGCCTTCCCGGCCATCGCACCGAGCGTCGATTTGCCGGCACCGCGCAACCCGATCAGACAGACGCGGTGCGCCCGCATCGCTTCGTCCGGTTCGGGGCTCAGCATCTGGAACACACGCTTGCGGACATCGGCGCCGGCGACACGATAAAGATCCATGATCCGCAGTGCCTCGGACGTCCACGGATCCTCCTCGCTGATCAGCCATTCGATGCGGTGGTCGAGCGCAATGGCGACACGCTGGAGGAGGCCGATTGAGATATTGCCGTCACCGGCTTCAAGCTGCGCAAGGTAGCGGGGTGAAACGCCGGACATATCGGAAAGCACGCGACGGGGGATACCCTTGCGCTCGCGCGCCTTGCGAACACGCTCTCCCACACGTATCATCAACGCTGCGACGGCCTCATCGGCATAGGTGCCGGCCTCGCTGGACGTGGCCTCGCCCCGGAAATTGGTGATTTCTCCCATCTCCAACCTGATGTTTGTGCAAAATAATGCATAAATCTAGCAGATTTGTTCGGTCGATCAATTGATTTCTGTCAACAGAGCAAGATTTTGCTCATTCGCCGGCGCGAATCTGCTCGTTCACGATATTCAGAATGTCCCGGGGAGGCTTCTGCTTGGCGAACCGACTCGCTTCGATGAAGACGCAGACGAAACGCCCTTCGAAGCAGAGCGTGTCGTTCTGTCGCGCCGCAACGCGGAATTCGATCGAGGTCTCGCCGAGACGGCTCGGCCAAACCTCGCATTCGAGCGGGTAGCGCGGCGTCACTGGCGCCCGGAAATCCATCGCCATGTGTACGAAGGGCGTGCCGACATCACGATCAAGCTCCAGTTCATACCATCCGTGCCCGAGGTGGCGGTCCCACCAGGCGTCGATCGCATCGAGCGCGAACCACGGCAGGCGGCCGGTATAGGCGATGCGCGCCGGGTCGCAGTCGCCCCAAGTAACACGGATCGTATGGACGAAAGCGCCCGGCTCCGGCTCGACGGATGTCACTCAGTAGGTCTCCACGTGATACCGGCCGCTCTCCCGCATCGCGTTGCGAATGCCGGTCCATTCAAGCCCCGCGCCGCGCGCGATATCGGACAGAGCCTCTTCGACCCCGCTTTCCATCGCCTTGAGGCCGCAGATATAGATATAACCGTCAGGATCCTGAATCAGCGCGGCCACCTCATCCCGGTTATTGCGGAGCTGGTCCTGCACATAGTTCTTCGGCGTTTCCTTGAGCCGGCTGAAGGCAAAGTGTTTCCTGAGAAAACGGTCAGGAACCTTGTTGAGCGGCCCAAAATACGGCAAGTCCTCCGGTGAACGCGCGCCGAAATAAAGCATCAGCCGCCCCGTCAATCCCGGATTCTCGCGCTGCCGCCGCATGGTGAAGCCGCGAAATGGCGCAGAGCCAGTTCCCGTGCAGATCATCAGCAGTTTCGCCTGCGGATCGGAAGGCAGCAGGAAGGTCGCTCCGAACGGCCCCGTCACCTCGACCTTGTCGCCCATTTTGAGATCGCAGACGTAGTTCGAGCACAGCCCGCCCGGTTCGCGCTTCACGGTGAGCGAGAGGTTGTTGAAGTTCGGCCGTTCGCCGTCGCGCGGACTCGAAACCGAATAGAGCCGCGGCAGGTGCCGCTTGCCCTCCGCGTCCACCCCCGGCGGAATGATGCCGATGCTCTGTCCCTCAAGCACGGGGAACGGCGTCATGCCGAAATCGAGGATGATATGGCGGACGTCGGAATCGCTGTTGGCGCTCGTCAGGCGGAAATTACCCTGAACGGTTGCGACAGCCGGCTTGCCCAGATTGTAAAGATTGATCGAGGGCTTGGAGGCCGAAAGCGGCGCCTTCGGCTTGCCGCCACCCCCACGGTGCGCCTCCGCGAGAAGCTGCGCCACGGCTTCGTCTAGCGCTTCGAGTCCGGCCTCATCCTCCGGCGTAACAACTTCGGTCTGCTTCGGCAGTTCACCCCAGCCGAACTGCTCGGCGAGAGTGTAAGGCGTGTCGACGAGACGCCACTCGTCGATCGAGCCGGTCGGGCACGGCGCGATACAGTCCATGCAGAAATTGCACGTCTCGGCATCGACCACGACATTGTTGTCGTCGTGATGGATCGCGTCGATCGGGCACACGGATTCGCAGGTGTAGCACCGGATGCAGATTTCCGGATCGATCAGATGCTGTTTGACCGGCTTGTTCATCGCACTCGGTTTCCTCCTCGAACACAGGGTCAAATGCGGCGCGAGGGCGCCCGGCCGGGAGATGCCATGCGCCCTCGTTCACATCGACAAAGCCTGCTCAGGCCATGTGCAGCTTCACATATTCGAAATCGCCGGGCTTGTTATCGATGCCGACCTTCGGCGGCGCGATCCAGCCGGCATATTTCCCGGCTTCCATGCAGGGCTTCATCAGCGACTGGATGAAATCGCCATCAGCCTTGGTCGGCAGCCAGTCCTTGATACCAGCATCGTATTCCGCACCAGAGACCAGTTTGCCCTCGGGGTCAAAGAGCTTGCCGGTGAAGACGCCGATCTTGCGGTTGAATGCCTCATGCGGAAGCTTCATCTCGAACTTGACGCCCGCCTTCTCGATGATCTTGTTCCAGCGGCCGACGCCACCGGCGGCATCGCGGGTGTAATCATCGCGCAGGCGCATGTTGATCGCCGTCAGCGCCGGCACATCCTGCTGGACGAGCTTGCCGTCGACGATGTTCCACACCTTGTAGGTATCGCCCTTGAGGCGATGATCGTCATCGAGGCGGCTTTCCATGTAGCGCCCCTTGATGCCCGCATTGAAGGCATTCGCGGCATTGGTCGAAACCTCCTGCCCGAAAAGATCCAGCGAGAGTGTGTAGTGGAGGTTGAGCTTCTTCTGGATCGTCGGCAGATCGATCACGCCGAGCTTGCGGATGCGCTCGATATCGTAGGGGTTGTCGATCCCCGCGTCGTTCATCGCCTGGCAGGTGCGCTCGATCGTACGACCGACACCGGTTTCGCCGACGAACATGTGGTGCGCTTCCTCGGTCAACATGAAGCGGCAGGTCCGAGAGAGCGGGTCGAAGCCGGACTGCGCGAGGCTTTCAAGCTGCATCTTGCCATCGCGATCGGTGAAGTAGGTGAACATGAAGAACGAGAGCCAGTCCGGCGTCTCCTCATTGAAGGCGCCGAGCATGCGCGGCGCCTCCTCGGAGCCCGACTGGCGGCGCAGCAGATCATCCGCCTCGTCGCGGCCGTCGGCACCGAAATACTTGTGCAGGAGGTAGACCATCGCCCAGAGATGACGGCCCTCTTCGACATTCACCTGGAACAGGTTGCGCATGTCATAGAGCGAGGGCGCGGTCTTTCCGAGGAAGCGCTGCTGCTCCACCGAGGCCGGTTCGGTATCGCCCTGGATGACGATCAGGCGGCGCAGCATGGCGCGATATTCGCCTGGAACCTCCTGCCAGGCGAGATCCCCGGCGTGCTCGCCGCAGGGAATGCGCCGATCCTCGACCTGCGGCGCGAGCAGGATGCCCCAGCGGTATTCCGGCATCTTCACGTAGTCGAATTTCGCCCATCCCTTCGGGTCAACGCTGACGGCGGTGCGCAGATAGACAAGGCTCTTCTGGAACTGCTCGGGGATCAGGTCGTTCCACCAGTTGATGTAGCCCGGATGCCACTTCTCCAGCGCCTTGAGGACGCGCTTGTCGGAGGAAAGTCCGACATTGTTGGGAATCTGGGTGTCGTAACTGACGTTGATGAGATTATCCATCGTTCCACTTCCTTGAATGCTGATCCCTGGCCGCCGGCCTCTGAGTTCGTCTCAGACACGCTGCATGTTGAAATCGCCGCGAATGCCCGAACCGTAGCGCTGGAGCGCGCCTTCCTTGCCGACTGCATTCGGCCGCTGGAAAATCCAGTTCTGCCAGGCGGTGAGACGACCGAAAATGCGGGTTTCCATGGTCTCCGGACCGGCGAAGCGTAGGTTCGCCTCCATCCCGGTCATAGCATCGGGCGAGAAGCTGGCGCGTTCCTCGCAGAAGATGCGGACCTCATCCTCCCAATCGACCTCGTCGAGGCTGAAGGTGACGAGCCCCAGCGCCTCGGCCGCCTCCGCATCGAGTGGCTCGCCGGTCTTCACCTCCACCTGTCCGACGCGTTCGGGCTCGCCGAGAAAGCGGGTCTGGAGACGGGTAAGGTCATTGCCCATCGGGTAGCGACCGAAGTTCGAAGCGCCGAGCGTGATCGTCGCCAGTGGTCGGTTATCGCCGTCGAATTCGCCGTCCATCATGTAGCTGCGATCAACCGCAAACAGGATTTCGGCCAGCACGCCGGCGAAGCACGACCCGTGCTCGACCAGCGCGACCAGCGAGCGCGAGGTCATATCGAGGCGTTTGAGCACGCGCTTCCAGTAGAGCAGTGTCTCGGCAGCGAGCCAGTGCTTCTCGTTGGCAAGCAGTAGCGCTTCATGCGCCATCACCCGTGCCGGATCGCCCTGGGCGCGGATCACGATCAATCCACATTCCATCTCGTTGAGGCGCAGGTGGAGAATGGCATCGTCGAGCTCGCGCGCAGCCCGCAGCATCCAGGCGTCCGAGCCCTGGCCGACAAACTCGTCCATATTGGCCGGCGCATCGGCACCCGAGCCGTTGATGAGGATTGTCGCGCGGCGCGCGGCACGATCGACCTGCACCTCGACCGTCGAGTAGGCAACCGAACCGTCATCGGCGAACCTGCGCTGGAGCGGGCGCAGTTCGATGCCCTTTCCGGCAGGCGCGCGGTTGGATTTCGCGGCGAAATCGCGCGCCCGCTCCGTAACCGCCTCCTCGAAACGCGAGTTCGCCACCACCTCGTCGACGAGGCGCCAGTCGAGCGCGCGCTTGCCGCGCACCCCCTCTTCCATCGAGCAGAAAACATCGGCAAGATCGCGCCGAACCTTGCGCTTGTCGGTGACGCGTGTGAGCCCGCCGGTCCCCGGAAGAACGGCGAGCAGCGGCACCTCCGGCAAGGCGACGCTCGACGAGCCGTCATCCGTCAGGATGATGTGGTCACAGGCGAGCGCGAGTTCGTAACCGCCGCCCGCACAAGCGCCCTTGACGGCGCAGATATAGTGCTGGCCCGATTCCGCGCCGGCAGCTTCGAAGGTATTGCGGGTCTCGTTGGTGAACTTGCAGAAATTCACCTTGTGGGCATGGCTGGCGCCGCCCAGCATACGGATATTAGCGCCTGCGCAGAACACCCGGTCCTTGCCGGAGCGAAGGACGACCGCACGCACTTCCGGATGCTCGAACCGCATCCGCTGGACAACATCCGCGAGCTCGATATCGACACCGAGATCATAGGAATTCAGCTTCAGCTCGTAACCCTCGAAGAGACCACCCTTCTCGTCGACATCCATGTAGACGGTTGCGACCGACCCATCATACTCGACGCGCCAATGCCGGTAGCGCGATGGATCGGTCTGGAAATCGATAGCCTTGCTCACGACGAGCCCCCTCTGTTAATCTGCAATATATTGCTGATATTTCGGCACGTAAAGCGTTATTTTGCTTCTTTCTGGCAGAATTGGTGATCAAGAAGTGATAATTTATGCATTATCATGCAAATTGAGATGCGAAGTGGAGATCTCTGTCACACCTTTGCATCCCTACAGCGAGGCCTCGACCGCGCGCGTCGCGTCCCGGGCGAGCAATCCCAGCCCGGCCTGCACCGCACTGCGCTGCATGTGGAACCGCAGGCCGCGCAAGCCGCCAAGCTCCTCCCCGCCGCCCGAGCGTCCCGGACCGCCATGCACGCATTGCGGCATTACGATCGCATGTCCGGTGTGGTTCCTGCCTACCTCTTCATCAACCACCAGAACCCGGCCGTGCCACGGACCCAGCCCATCCAGCGCCGCGCCGGCAAATTCGCGATCATTGGTGAAAAGGCTGAGCGCGAGCGAGCCACCACCTCTCATCCCGAGCGATACCGCCTCGCCGATATTCTCGTAGGGCAGGATCGACGCACAGGGACCGAAAACCTCGACATCATGAATTGCCTGCGCCTCGACCGGTGCGTCGCACAGCAGCAGCGTCGGGGCAACAAACGCGCCCGCCTCCGGCGCCTTAGCCTGCGCAACCACGCGCGCCTCGCCCTCAAGCGCAGCCTTCTTCTCCTGAGCATCTTTCTGCTGCGCGGCATTCATCACCGGGCCGACGCGAACGGCCTCATCCGCCGGATCACCGACCGTAAGTCCCTCGACTTGTGCGCCAAGCGCCGCCGCGAAATCTCTGGAAAGGGCGCGCGGCACAAGGATGCGACGAATGTTGGTGCAAAGCTGCCCTGCCTTGATCGAGAGCGCCTTCGTTGCCTCGCGCACGGCGAGATCGAACACCACTGTGCCAGGCCTGGCATCGGGGCCGAGAATCGTCGCGTTGACGCTGTCGGCCTCGATGGTGAGCCGGAAACCGGCGCGGATCGCGTTGGGATGCGCGCGCAGCGTTTCGCCGGTCGCGGCGGAGCCGGTAAAGGCGACCGAATCCATTGGACCAAGCGGGTAGAGCAGCCCCTCGCCGCTACCACAGAGGAGCGAGAGCGCACCTTCGGGCACCTTGCCGGAGGCGATCACATCCTTCACCATCCGCCACGACAGCAGCGCCGAGGCCGTCGCCGGCTTGATGAAGCTCGGCACGCCGGCAAGCATTGCGACCGCGACCTTTTCCCAAAGCCCCCAGGACGGAAAGTTGAAGGCGTTGATCTGCACCGCGACACCGGGCCTTGTGCGCCAGAAATGCCGCGCGAAAAACACCGGATCGCGGGCGAGCGGGTCCTGCCCAGCCTCGACGATGAGCGTCGCCGCACCGAGCCCCTGTCCCAGCTTCGCGTAATAGCGCAGTGTGCCGATACCGCCGTCGATATCGATCGCGGCATCGACCCGCGTGTTGCCGGAGTTCTCGCGGGCGATGACCTCATAGGCCTCGCGATTGGCGGTGAGCACATCGGCAATCGCCTTGAGGAGCGTCCCGCGTTCGGCAAAGCTCATGGCCGCGAGCGTCGCGCGCCCTCTGTTCCGGGCATAGGCGAGCGCGGCAGCAACATCGAGCCCGCTGGCATCCGCCCGCGCGATCACGGCGCCCGTCACGGGGTTGAAGAGCGGCAGCCCCTCGCCCTTGCCGGCCTGCCACCGGCCGGAAACATAGCTTTCGAGCTTCATGCCGTCTCGACCTCTGCGGCCTCGATCCGTTCGAGGCGGGTTGTGAATTCCGTAATGGCGGCGAGCGTCTTCGCCGGCTGGTCGACGTGCGGTGAATGCCGGCATTCGACGAGAATCTCGACATCAACGGGCGAGTAGGTCCGCGCCTCGATCTCACGCACCTGCGCAAGCGTGCCGTACTGGTCCTCGCCACCTTGGATGACGAGGCAGGGAATGCGCCAGTAGTCGATCACATCGGCAACGTTCCACGCCCGGAAACCCGGTGCGAGCCAGGCATCGTTCCAGCCCCGGAAAGCATTGTCGGGGTCACGGTGATATTTGCCGAGGCGCTGGCGGAGATCGCCAGTCTCGTAGACCTTGCGCGCTTCGGCGATCTCGGCGAGCCCCATCGGCTCGGTGAAGAAGTGCGGCGCCAGCAGCACGATCCCCCGCACGCGGTGGTCCTCGTGCGAACCGGCGTAGATGGCGGCTATCGTCGCCCCGTCGCTATGCCCGAGCAATACACCACGCCGGAAGCCGATGGCATTGAGCACGCCAGGCAGGACATCCATCGCCTCGCGCGTCATATAGTCGAGCGGGCGCGGCAGCTTGGCGAGATCGGAATGTCCATAACCGGCGCGGGAATAAACGAAAACGCCAAAGCCAGTCACCCGCGCGATCTGGGCCGGAAAATCGCGCCACAAGCCGACACAGCCCAACCCTTCATGCAGCATGACGATGGTCGGCGCCTTGTCCGGCGGCTGCCCAAAGCAGACGTATTCAAGCGCCTTGCCACCGATGGTGATGTATTGCCCGGGTTCGGCCTTCCAGATGATGCCCATCTCAGCTCTCCCTGAGCTTGAAGCGCTGGATCTTGCCGGTGGCGGTCTTCGGCAGATCCGGCACCACGACGATCCAGCGCGGGTATTTCCACTTGCCCACGCGCTCTTTCACGAATTCCTTGAGCGCCGGCACGACGGCCTCCGCATCCTCTCCCGCCTTGAGGACGATGAAGGCGCTCGGCTTTTCGAGCCCCTCCTCGTCGCGCGCGGCGACGACGGCGGCTTCCAGCACGGCGGGATGCGCGACCAGCGCCTGCTCGATCTCGAAGGGCGAGACCCAGATGCCGGAGACCTTGAACATGTCGTCGGTGCGGCCGCAGTAGACGAAACGGCCGTCCGCCGTCTTCTCGTATTTGTCGCCGGTGCGGGTCCATTCGCCCTCGAATGTCGAGCGGGTCTTGTGACGCTGGTTCCAGTAGCCTTCCGAAGCCGAGGCGCCACGCACGAGCAATTCGCCCACGCCGTCGGCGCCGACCTCCGCGCCCGCCTCATCGACGAGACGGATATCGTAGCCCGGCACTGCGACTCCGGAGGTGCCGTAGACGATGTTTCCAACACGGTTGGATAGGAAGATATGCAGCATCTCGGTCGAACCGACCCCGTCGAGGACATCCACCCCGAAAAGCTCGGCCCACTTCCGCCCGATCTGCTCCGGCAGCGCTTCGCCGGCCGAAACGCAGAGCCGCAGCCTGCCCTTGGGGACGTTGCCGTCGCGCTCCAGCTGGGCGACGGTCGCGGCATAGAGCGTCGGGACGCCGCAGAAGAGCGTCGGCTCGTGCTCGCGCAGGATCGCGAGTGCGGTGTCGGGCGTCGGACGGCCCTTGTAGAGCAGCGTCGTTGCGCCGACCGAAAGTGGGAAGGTCATCGCGTTGCCGAGGCCATAAGCAAAGAACAGCTTGGCGACGGAATAAACGGTGTCTTCCTCGCGGATGCCGAGAACCTGAGCACCATAGGTGTCCGATGTCGCCTGAAGCGCGGCATGGACATGGCGCACACCCTTCGGCTGGCCGGTGGAACCGGAGGAATAGAGCCAGAATGCCGTTTCGTCCTGGTGCGCCGGAACAGTCTCCGCCGGTGCAACGCCCGCGACGAACTGCTCGTAGCCCTCGGCGCCGACCGGCGCCTCGCCGCCGATCACCACGATCTTGCGCAGCCAGGGATTATGCGGGAAGGCCGGCGCGACCACATCATAAAGTTCGCGCGAGACGAACAGGCAGACGGCGCGGCTGTCCTGCAAAATGAGATCGTAAACCGCCGTCGCGAGCAGCGTGTTAAGGGGAATTGGCAGAATTCCGGCCTTGATCGCGCCCCAGAAGATGAGGGGGAATTCGATCTGGTCGAGAACCAGCATCGCTACGCGCTCCTCGCGCTTGATGCCGGCGCGCTTCAGCGCATTGGCGACGACGCCGGTCTGCCGTTGAAGATCGGCATAGCTGATCTGCCGGGTCGAGCTCAACACCTCGCGGAACGCGATGTTCTCGCCGCGATTCTCGCCGATATGGCGGTCGATGAAATAGGTGGCGGCGTTTTCCGCGAACGACATTCCTTCCTCCCTGCCGCCCTGTTCCGGGCGGTTGCATCGTCAATTTTTCCGGCCGGCACCAAGCAGTGTCCGCGCTCACCGGCCCGTGAATTCGATGGCTCCTTCCGGGAGCAGATAGAGAACATAGGCGTCCCCGCCGGCAACGGTCGGGTGATGATCGGAACCTGGCCCGTAGACGTACCAACCTTCGCGCTTGCCATCGAAACGAGGATCTCCGTCAATCGACAGGATCGCTCCGATCTCGCCTGTGGTGTGGATATGGTGCGGCCCCCTGATATCCTTCATCCGCACAACATCGACGCTGAACCGCCCCGCAACGCCGCCCGGCTTGATCGGCCGCCCGAACCGTATGCCGTCCATCTCGCGCGCAACCAGCCACCCCTCGGCCTCGCCCTTGGCACAGAGCGCTTTCAGCGCAAGAAACTCCGCGCCGGACGCCGGAAAATGCGCGTTGAGGTCAACCTCCAACGCCTCATCAAGCGGCTTTCCTCCGAGCTGAAGCGCGATTTTGCCAACGAGTTCAGAGAAATCCTGGATGGACACGCGCGCCTCCCGAAGTACGATTGGCGTTATAATGCATTATTTTACTTTTTATGCAAGATAATGCTTATTCAAAATTGCACGCAAATCTCCATCCGCGCCAATCCGGGCGCACAGAAGGGCAAAACGTGGAGAAGCAGGGCGGCGGTGTCTCCTGAGAACGCCGCACTAAGCTTCGATCAGGGGAGCGCCTTGAGATAGCGCACGCGGCGGCCATCGCTCACGGCCTGCGCGGCATGGACGATCGCGTTGGTGTCGATCCCGTGATGCCGGTAGAGATCGGAGATCGACCCGGTCTGGCCGAAATGCTCAACGCCGAGCGCCTTGACGCGGTGACCATAGACCCCGCCGAGCCAACCGAGGCCGAGCGGATGCCCGTCCATCACCGTGACGATGCCGCACTCGCGGTCAAGCGGCTCGAACAGGCGCTCGACATGGCTCATCGCCTGCCGGTTGCCGCGCTGGCGCGCGCGCTCCGCCGCCTGATGCCCCGCATTGAGACGATCCGCCGAGGTGACCGCCAGCAAGGCGACTTCGCGCCGGTCTTCCGCCAGCAGTCCGGTGGCGGCGATCGCTTCCGGCGCGAGCGCACCCTGATAGGCGATCACGACAGAAGTATTCGGGCCGGGCGGGCGCATCCAGTAAGCACCGTTGACGATATCGCGCTCAAGGTTCGCCGACATCAACCGGAGCGGCTGATCGAGCGGCCGGGTCGAGAGCCGGAGATAGACCGAGCCGCCGGTCTGGTCGCGCAGCCAGGTCGTCTCGTCGGGGTCGCTCTCGCCGTCCCGCTGCATGTAGTCGAACGAGAAGCGCATGATGGCCGCGAGTTCGTCGATGAAGGCCGGCTCGAAACTGCACAGCCCATCCTGCGCTATACCGATCAGCGGCGTGCCGATGGATTGATGCGCCCCGCCCTCCGGCGCGAGCGTCACGCCCGAGGGGGTCGCCACCAGCATGAAGCGCGCGTCCTGATAGCAGGCATAGTTGAGCTGATCCGCTGAGCGGTAGATGAAGGGATCGTAGACAGTGCCGATCGGGATCAACCGCTCGCCGTTGATCGAATGCGAGAGCCCAAGCGCCGAGAGCATGATCATCAGGTTCGACTCGGCGATGCCGAGCTCGAGGTGCTGCCCTTTCGGCGAGAAGTCCCAGTTGTAGGTCGAGGGGATGCGTTCAGCCTTGAAGGTATCCGCCATGCTCTCGCGCGCGAAGAGCCCGCGCCGGTTGACCCAGGGTCCGAGATTGGTTGAGACGGTTACATCCGGCGAGGTGGTGACGATGCGGCTTGCGAGCGCCGAATCTTCCCGCGCGATCTCGTTGAGGATCTGCCCGAAACCCATCTGGGTTGAAACAGGCTTGCCGCGCTCACCACCCGAGTGCAAGGTCGCGGGCACGGGAATCGTCGGGGCGGAGAGGCGTCGCCGCCCCTCGGCAAAGAACGGGGCGGCATCCACGCGCTCCTGCAACACCGCCGCGTCGAGGCGGGCGCCCTCCCATTTGTCCCACTCGTGGCCGGCCCGCACACCCATCGCCTTGCGGAAGCCGTCCATCTGCGTCGGCGTCATCAGCCCGGCGTGATTGTCCTTGTGCCCGGCAAGCGGTAACCCGTGCCCTTTGACCGTGTAGCAGATGAAAAGCGTCGGACGGTCGTGCTGCGAAGCCGCCTCGAAGGCGTCGCTCAGGCTCGGCAGGTCGTGACCACCGAGATTGCCCATGAGTTCGGCGAGTTCAGCGTCTGTCCGCTTCTCGATCAGCGCTGTCACCGCGCCCTGATCGCCGATCTCGTCGAGGAGGCGCTTGCGCCAGGCCGCGCCGCCCTGGAACGTCAGCGCGGAATAAAGCTGGTTCGGGCAGGTATCGATCCAGCGCCGCAGCGCTTCGCCCCCCGGCTCTGAAAAAGCGGCTTGCTGAAGCTTGCCGTGCTTCACGATCACGACATCCCAGCCGAAGTTCGCGAACATCGCCTCGAACTTGGTCCAGAGCCCCTCGCGGACAACAGCATCGAGCGATTGGCGATTGTAATCGACGATCCACCAACAGTTTCTCAGGCCGTGCTTCCAGCCCTCGATCAGCGCCTCGTAGATATTGCCCTCGTCCATCTCGGCGTCGCCGATCAGCGAGATCATCCGCCCCTCGGGCCGCCCCTTCATCCAGCCATGTGCGGTGACGTAATCCTGCACGATGGAGGAGAACAGCGTCTGGGCAACGCCGAGACCCACGGAGCCGGTCGAGAAATCGACATCGTCGACATCCTTGGTGCGGGAGGGATAGCTTTGCACGCCCTTGAAGCCGCGGAAGTTCTCCATTTTCTCGCGATTGAGATGTCCCGCGAGATACTGGATTGCGTGGAAGATCGGCGAGGCGTGCGGCTTCACCGCGATCCGATCCTGCGGGCGGAGGATGCGGAGGTAGAGCGCGGTCATGATCGCGCACATCGAAGCCGAGGATGCTTGATGCCCACCCACTTTCACCTCATCCGCCGGGCGGACATGGTTGGCGTGGTGGATCATCCACGAGGCAAGCCACAGCACCCGACGCTCGATCTCGGAGAGCAGGGACAGATCGTTCATGGTCGCCTCCAAAAGGGATTATCTGAGCATTCTGGACGATCCTGCTTGGCAGATGTTGCCAATCTTGCTTCTTTCAGCACTGTTATTGGCATAATCTGCTAATCAGGTGACGACATATGGCAAAAAACAAATCCTATCCGCTCGATGCCATCGATGTCCGTATCCTCGCGGAAATCCAGCGAGACGGACGCATCACCTACACCGATCTTGCGGAACGCGTCGGCCTCTCACCCTCGCCCTGCCTGAGGCGCGTCCGGATGCTGGAGGACGCCGGCGTCGTGACCGGCTATATCGCTACCGTGGATCAAACCCGCGTCGGCCTCGGCATCAACGTCTTCGCTTCGGTGCGGCTCGAACGCCAGCGCGAGAGCGAACTCGAAAATTTCAACGCCGCCGTGAAACGCTGGCCGGAGGTGATGGAGTGCTACCTCATGACCGGCACGCACGATTATCTGATGCGCATCGTCGTCGGTTCCCTCGAAGACTACGAAACCTTCATCCGCGACCGGCTCTCGCGCTTGACCGGCGTCGCCTCTATCCAGTCGAGCTTCGCGCTGAGCTGCGTGAAACACAAGACCGCGATCCCGGTTGCCCAGCCGGATTGAACGGGCGAAGCGTCGCGGCTAGGAACACCTCATGAGCATCGCCGGAACCGACATCCTCTATTCCCTTGATGGCCCCGTCGGCACGATCACCCTCAATCGCCCGCAGGCCCGCAATGCGCTGACCTATGCAATGTATGACGAGATCGGCCGCATCTGCGCCTCGCCGGAGGCCTATGGCGGGCCGCGCGTGCTGGTGATAACCGGCGCCGGCGACAAGGCCTTCGCCTCCGGCACGGATTTCTCGGAACTGCAAGACATCCGAACCGCCGAGCAGTCAATAGCCTACGAGGAGCGCGTCGAGCGCGTCCTGCGCGCCATCGAGACCTGCCCGGTGCCGACCATCGCCGCCATCGCCGGATCGGTGACGGGTGGGGGCGCGATCATCGCCAGCGCCTGTGATATCCGCATTGCCACCGAGGATGCACGTTTCGGCTTTCCCATCGCGCGGACGCTCGGCAACTGCCTTTCGATCCGCAATGCCGGCCGCATCGCTCGTCTCGTCGGCCCGGCGCGACTGCGAGACCTCGTCTTCACCGCGCGGTTGATGGAAGCCGGGGAAGGCCGGCAGATCGGGCTCTACAGCGAAGTCGTCGCCGATCGTCCCGCGCTTGTCGCACACACCCGCCACCTCGCCGAAACCGTCGCCGGACACGCGCCGCTCACCCTGCGAGCGACCAAGATGGCGCTCGACCGGCTGGCCGAGGCGGGCGGTGACATCCCCGACGCGGACATCGTGCAGCTCTGCTATCTCAGCGAGGATTTCCGAGAGGGAATGGCCGCGTTCCTCGAAAAGCGGCCACCCCAGTGGAAAGGGCGCTAGGCGGCTCCGAACCTAGTTTCCCGCGAGATCGAGAACCACCTTGGTCGCGCGGGTGCGGTCGGAGGCGGTTTCGAACGCGTTCACCGCGTCCCTCATCGGATACTGCCCGGAAATCATTGCCTTGAGATCGACCGCGCCGGAGGAGATGAGTTCGGCCGCGCGTGCGAATTCCTGATCGAACCGGAACGTGCCGACGACCGTCAGTTCCTTGGTGACGATCATGTTCATCGGCATCGTCACATCGCCGCCGAGCCCCACGAGCACCATCGCGCCACGTGGTTTCAAGGTCGCGATCACCGAGGCGATGGCGCGCGGATTGCCCGAGCATTCGAACACCACGTCGGCTCCCCAGCCATCGGTCAACCGATTCACCTCGGTGACCAGGTCCTGCTCGCGGATATTGACCGGAACGACCCCCTGATACTTCGCCGCAATGTCGAGCTTGGGCTGCGCGAGGTCGGCGACGATCGCCCGGGCGCAGCCACCCGCGAGCGCCGCAACCGCAACCATCGTCCCGATCGGTCCGGCGCCGAGCACGACCGCCGTGTCGCCGGGCGTGATCCTCGCCCTGGTCGCCGCCTGCATCCCC
>DAORNC010000003.1:51108-51368 GCA_035440785.1 Rhabdaerophilum sp.
CCAGCCGACTTGCCCGCGAGTTCGGATCGGGAATGCCCGGCTCCATGCAGACCCGGTCGCCGACCTCGAGGCCGGTCACACCGGCGCCGATCTCGACCACTGTACCCGCTGCCTCGTGGCCAAGCACCATCGGTGCATTGACGACGAATGGTCCGATCCGTCCGTGAGTGTAGTAGTGCACGTCCGAGCCACACACGCCCACCGTGTGGAGCTTTATCTTCACCGTCCCCGGCCCTGTCTCCATGGGCAGGTCGCTGTCG
>DAORNC010000003.1:51507-51761 GCA_035440785.1 Rhabdaerophilum sp.
CCGGCTCAGCGAACGTTCATCCCTTCACCGCGCCAAGCGACACGCCGGCAACCAGATAGCGCTGCATGAGCGTCGCAAAGATGATGCCTGGCAGCATGATCAGTATCGCCGCGACTGCGGCCTCGCCGAACAGCGTGCCGCGCACGCCGGTCGGCAGGAACAGCGAGACCGCTGCCGAGACGGGGCGCGCATTGGTGCCGGAGAGGATCGAGGCAAAGAGAAACTCGTTGACGGTGTAGATGTAGACAAACAGC
>DAORNC010000004.1:0-8777 GCA_035440785.1 Rhabdaerophilum sp.
CCGAACGGCGCCGGCAAGACCACGGTGTTCAATTGCATCACCGGTTTCTACAAGCCGACGGTCGGCCGCATGGCGTTGCGCCACGGCACACTGAATATCGAGAAGAACGTCGAGGAACTGACCGATACCTCCGGCGATGTGATTCATCGCCCGGATGGATCGCTCTACCTCCTCGAACGCATGGCCGATTTCCAGATCTCAGCACGGGCGAAAGTCTCGCGCACGTTCCAGAACATTCGCCTGTTCTCGGGTATGACCGTGCTGGAAAACCTCATGGTTGCCCAGCACAACCCGCTCATGGTCGCCTCCAACTGGACGATCGGCGGCCTGATCGGCCTCGCCAGCTTCCGCAACCGCGAGAAGGAAGCGATCGAGAAGGCGAAATACTGGCTGGAGAAGACCAACCTGATCGATCGCGCCGACGATCCGGCAGGCGACCTCCCCTATGGTGATCAGCGCCGCCTCGAAATCGCGCGAGCGATGTGCACTGATCCTGTACTGCTCTGCCTCGACGAACCGGCAGCGGGTCTCAATCCGAAGGAAAGCCTCGATCTTAACAACCTGCTCCGCTCGATCCGCGACAATCACGGCACCTCGCTACTGTTGATCGAGCACGACATGAGCGTCGTCATGCAGATTTCCGACCATGTCGTCGTGCTCGATTACGGCACGAAGATCTCCGACGGCACGCCGGCTGAGGTTCAGGCTGACCCCAAGGTCATCGCCGCCTATCTCGGAGCGGAGGACGAGACCGAAGTGGAGAAGATCGAGGCGGAGGTCGGCCTATGAGCGAGGCAAACAGGGCGCCCCTCCTCTCCATACGGGGCGTAAAAACCTATTACGGTAACATTATCGCGCTGAAAGGCGTCGATCTCGATGTTCACCAGGGCGAAATCGTCACGCTGATCGGCGCGAACGGCGCCGGCAAGTCCACTCTGATGATGACGATCTTCGGCAAGCCGCAGGCCCGCGAAGGCTCGATCGTCTTCGAGGGACGCGATATCACCCGGATGCCGACCCACGAGATCGCCTATCTCGGCATCGCCCAATCGCCCGAAGGCCGCCGGGTCTTCCCGCGGATGACAGTGTTCGAGAACCTGCAGATGGGCGCGCACGTCAACAACCTCGCCTATTTCGATACGGATCTCGAACGGGTCTGCACCATTTTCCCCCGTCTCAAGGAACGGCTTCAACAGCGCGCCGGCACGCTTTCGGGCGGTGAGCAACAGATGCTCGCGATTGCCCGCGCGCTGATGAGTCGGCCGCGCTTGTTGATGCTGGACGAGCCCTCGCTCGGCCTCGCCCCGATCGTGGTGCGGCAGATTTTCGAGGTCATCCGCGAGGTCAACAGGGAACAGGGTATGACGGTGTTCCTGGTCGAGCAGAATGCGTACCACGCGCTCAAGCTCGCCTCTCGTGCCTATGTGATGGTCAATGGCCTGATCACGATGTCCGGCACGGGCGCCGAATTGCTCGCCAACCCGCAAGTCAAGGCCGCCTATCTCGAAGGCGGCCATCACTGAGGGGCTTCGCCCGGCAAGAACAACGATAACGGAAGGCTGCGATGCAGGGAATTCTCTACGAAGAACCGTCGGCCTGGCTTTTTGTGCTGGTCACCGTGATCATGGGCGGCTGGGCCGCTTGGCGAACGGGCAAGGCGGTCGCCAAGGTCTGGAAGCCGCTCTGGCAGCTTGTACCCTACATGTTGCTGCTCGGCGTGGCGGTGCGGTTCATCCATTTCGCGCTCTTTGAGGGCACGCTGTTCTCGCTGCGGTACTTCCTCGTCGACACGATCTTCATCTCGGTTTTCGCATGGCTCGGCTGGCGGCATGAGCGCGCCGAGGCGATGGCCCGTCTTTACGCGTTCTCGTTCGAGAAGGCTTCACCCTTCTCCTGGAAGCGCAAGAATGCCTGAAATGTCGTGTCGAACAGGTGCGGGGCGTTAAGAAAAATATATCGGATTAGGCTGGTGACAGAGAGAAAAAAACCGGCTTTGATGGCTTCAGGCGCGTTTCGGCGCGACTGGAAACGCTCGCGGGTAGCGATATGAACCCGTCTTGTCAGTCACAGGGAGAGACCTGATGAAGAAAACTTTGTTGGCCGGCGTTGCGCTCGCCGCAAGCCTTGCTTTTGCGGGCGCAGCCAATGCACAGCTCAAAATGGGCGTGACCGGACCGCTCACCGGCCCGAACGCCGCGTTCGGCAAGCAGTTGACGGACGGTGCCGAACAGGCCGTTGCCGACTTCAACTCGAAGGGCGGTATCCTCGGCCAGAAGATCGAACTCGTGAAGGGCGACGACGTTTCGGACCCGAAGCAGGGCGTCTCGGTTGCCAACAAGTTCGTTGGCGACAAAGTGAAGTTCGTGGTGGGCCCCTTCAACTCGGGCGTCACCATTCCGGCTTCGGAAGTCTATGCCGAGAACGGCGTGCTCGTGATCTCGCCGTCCGCCACCAACCCGAAGATCACCGAGCGCAAGCTGTGGAACGTGTTCCGCACCTGCGGCCGTGACGATCAGCAGGGCGCTGTCGCCGGCGAATATCTTGCCAAGAACATGAAGGGCAAGAAGGTCGCCGTCGTTCACGACAAGACGACCTACGGCCAGGGCCTCGCCGACGAGACCAAGAAGGCGATGAACAAGCTCGGCATCAAGGAAGCGATGTACGAGGGCGTCAACACCGGTGAGAAGGACTTCTCGGCCCTCATCACCAAGATGAAGAACGCCGGCGTCGATGTCGTCTATTGGGGTGGCCTGCACACGGAAGGCGGTCTCATCGTCCGCCAGATGCGTGACCAGGGCGTCAAGGCCGTGATGATGTCGGGTGACGGCATCACCTCGAACGAGTTCGCCAATATCGGCGGCCCGGGCGTCGAGGGCACCCTGATGACCTTCCCGCCGGACCCGATGCGCCGCCCCGAAGCCAAGGCCATCGTCGATGCCTACAAGGCCAAGGGCATCAATCCGGAAGCCTACACCCTCTACTCCTACGCCGCGATGGAAGTGATCAAGCAGGCCGCCGAGGCCGCTAAGTCGCTTGAGCCGAAGAAGGTTGCCGAGAAGATCCACTCCGGCATGGCGTTCAAGACCGTGATCGGCGAACTCAAGTTCGACAAGAAGGGCGACATCACCCGCCCGGATTACGTCATGTACACCTGGAAGAAGGGTGCCGACGGCAAGATCACCTACGTTCAGAACTAAGCTTCTGATCGTCGGTAACGGAAAGGCCCGCCTTGCGGCGGGCCTTTTTCTTTGTCACGCACGCCAAACGCGGCAGAAGAAACAGCCCCGTCGCGCCGAGTGATAGTCGACATGATCAACATTCCCGCGGCGAAGCCATTCCTCCGTGAGCGCGACAAGATCAGTTTTCGCGGCCAACTCCGCCTCGACCATCATGCCTGAAGCATCATAGGCCCGCACTGCCATTTCCCGCTGCATGACGATTTCGGGATAGTCACGGGTCTGCGCATAGGCCCGTGCGGCCCTCCGAACGAAAACCGGGCCTTCAGCGCGGTAAGGCGTCGTCGCAAGATCGAGATGGCGATGATTGACCAGCAGCACCTCCTCTCCCGCACGGGCGAACGCAAGGCTGACCCGGCAGGGATAGCCGATGCCGGGGTTCTCCGGCACGACGAATCGGCGCGCTCCTCGCTGCACAAGCTCGGCGTCGCCCAATGCGAACAGATCGATGAAAGGTTCAGCCGCAAGGCTCTGGACCCGGATGGCGAGAGGCTGCGAAAGATCGCGGATACTGTGGGCAGCGTTGGCAGGCATAGGGCTCTCTCCAGTTGTGGAGAGATCCAGTTGTCACGTGTATCGGGTTCCCGCCACCCGATTTCGTTGTGCTGTCCAGCGCTAGCCGAGTTTGCCGAGCGCCGGGAATATCTCCAGCAGGTAAAAGCCGAACTGACTGATGGAACCGGTCAGGAATCCGATCCCGGTCAGCACCAGCAGCGCCCCCATCGCCTTCTCGACCTTGCCGATATGGGCCCGGAACCGCTGCAGAAACCGCAGGAACGGCCCCATCATGAAAGCCGCCAGCAGAAAAGGCACGCCGAGCCCGGCCGAATAGATCGCGAGGAGGCCCGCCCCGCGCGTCACCGTCCCTTCGCTGCCCGCAACCGCCAGCACGCCGGCAAGCACCGGCCCGATGCACGGCGTCCATCCGAAGGCGAAGGCGAGACCCATCAGAAACGCGCCGGGCGGCCCGGCCGGCCGGTCGACCTGAAGCCGCGCTTCCTGCACGAGAAAACCGATGCGGAAAACCCCGAGAAAATGCAGACCCATCGCGATGATGACCACGCCCGCAACCTGGCTCAGCACATGCGAATAGGCCCGGAGCACACCACCGATCAGCGAGGCACCAGCGCCGAGCGCGACGAAAACCACCGAAAAGCCGAGCACGAAGAACAGCGCAGCGACAAGCGCATGGCGGCGCAGCCCCGCGTTCACCTCGCCTGCTTTCGCAAGTTCGTTCACGCTGGTCCCGGCGAGATAGCAGAGGTAAGGCGGCACCAGCGGCAACACGCAGGGACTGAGGAAGGACAGGAGGCCCGCGAGCGCGATGGCCGGAAGCGTCAGTTCGGCGTTCATGTTTCCTCCACGAATAGCCCTTCTCTACCGCAGAAGAGGTTGAGAAAAACCCCCGGAACGGACACCATTGCGTGAAGAGGCTGCGAGAGGCATCCAAGGTCATGAACACTTTACGTTCGAGCCATATCCGGGGCGTTGCCGTTGGTCACGCCGAGGATCGCACAGCCTGCTCCGGCGTCACCGCTCTCCTGTTCGAGGCACCGGTTATCGCCTCTGTCTCGGTGCTTGGCGGCGCGCCCGGCGGGCGCGACACGGGCCTGCTCGACCCGTCGATGACGGTTGAGACGGTCGATGCCTTCGTGCTTTCCGGTGGCTCGGCCTTCGGGCTCGATGCAGCTGGTGGCGTTATCAGCGTGCTTCTGGCGCAAGGACGCGGGCTGCCCGTCGGCAGCGCGCGCGTCCCTATCGTCCCGCAGGCCATCGTCTTCGATCTGCTGGCGGGCGGTGATTTCGGCGGTCATCGGAACCCTCGATACTGGGATCTTGGGCATGCGGCAGCGGAGGCGGCACGGAAGGAATTCGCCATCGGCTCGGTAGGAGCCGGGCTGGGAGCGACCACGGTCAATCTCAAGGGAGGATTTGGCACGGCCCATGCGGCGCGGCGCGACGGACTCTCGGTTCAAGCCTTCGTGACGGTCAATGCCATCGGCTCGACCACGATCGGAGACGGCCCGCATTTCTGGGCGGCGCCGTTCGAGCGGGATGGCGAGTTCGGCGGTCGAGGATGGCCGTCCCCCCTCCCGGCCGACGCCCTTTCTTTCCGTGTGAAGGGCCATGCCGCCCGCCCCGCCACAACCATCGGTGCCGTCGTGACCAACGCCCGGCTGACGAAGCCACAGGCCGCGCGCCTCGCGATCATGGCGCAGGACGGCCTCGCGCGCGCCATCCGCCCGGCACACGCCGCGATGGATGGCGATACGATCTTCGCCGCAGCGACTGGAGAAATCGTTCTGTCGGAACCGCTGTCAGATCTTACCGAACTCGGCATGATGGCGGGAGATTGCGTTGCGCGCGCCATTGCCATCGGTGTGCATACCGCGACCGCGCTTCCCGTCAACGGGGCACTGCCGAGCTGGCAGGACCGGTTTGGCGGCAGCCGTTGAATCAGTTTGCGAAGCGCTTCAAGTGAATCGATATGTGAGGGTGTGGAATCACACTCTGAACACCCTGGCCTAACCGGCAGATATGACTCGACAATCCCGGCTCAGTCGAAGCGTGCGAGCGAATAGGGCGCAGGATCCGTATAGGGCGTCTCGCCGGTAATCATCTCGCCGAGGAGCCGCGCACAGGAGCCCGCCAAGGTGAGGCCGTGATGCGCATGACCGAAGTTGAACCAAAGCCCCTTATGGCGCGACGCCTTGCCGGCAACACAGAGCATGTCCGGCATGCAGGGCCGCGAACCCATCCACGGCTGCGCTTCGACACGGCCTTCCAGCGGCATCATCTCGCGCGCGAAAGGCTCGATGCGATCGATCTGCAAAGGCGTCGGCCTTGAATCGCGGGCAGCGAATTCCGCACCGGATGTAAGCCGGATGCCGCGCGCCATAGGCACCAGCATGTAGCCAACCTCGGCGTCGAGCACCGGCACGCCGAGACTGGCATTGCCCTTCGGCCGCACGTGAACGTGGTAGCCACGCTTGACTCCCATCGGCACGTCGTAGCCCATCGGCCGAAGCAGATCCGGCGACCACGGACCAAGCGCGACCACGCAATCGGGCGCCGAGACGCGTTGCCCTTCGGCGGCAACCGACCAGCCGTCCCGCTCCTCGTTGAGCTTCATCGCGTCGCCGTGGAGAATGCGTCCGCCGAGGGCCTCGAAATGCCGCGCATAGGCAAGGGTCAACGCCTCGGGATCGTTAAGGCTGTAGGGTGTGGTCCAGTGCACGGCCCCGACAACGACGTCCGAGAGGTGCGGCTCGCGCGCCCTCAAGCCGTCGCCATCGAGAACGTCGTACGCGATGGAGAATTGGGCCAGATCCCGCTTGGTCTCGTCGAGATAGGCATCGAGTGCCCCTTTCGAGCGGAAAGCCTTGATCCAGCCGCCGGGACGCAGCATCGCCTCGGCGCCTGCCGCTTTCGCAAGACGGCTGTGCTCGTCGAGGCAGGCGCGGAACAACGGCGCGTTGGCCGCAGCCGTCCGGAGTTGCCCCTCTCGGGTCGAGGCGCGGAAATAGCGCCACAGAAACGGCGCCACCTCGAACACATCCGCGAGATGATAGTTCGCTTCGGGCTTGAGATTGAGCGCATATTGCAGGAGAAGGTAAGGATCGCGCGGAAATGGATACGGCATGATGGCCTCGCTCTGGATGAGGCCAGCATTGCCGAAAGACGTTTCGCCCCCGGGAGATTTCCGCTCGACGAGCCCGACAGACCTACCCCGCAAGGCGAGATCCAGCGCCAATGCCGTGCCGACAATGCCACCGCCGAGAACCAGAACGTCGAACCGCATGAAACTTTCTCCCGAATCCGCGCATCCTGCCGAAACGAATTCCGCGATTCAATCGCGATGATTGTGATGTCGCAGTCGATTTCACCCACATGAATTATGATCTTAGCGGAAAACGCTAGCTCCGATGTTGACGCCCTTCCGCCTCGCTCTCGAATTTGTCGGCCGGCACGCCACCATCGCCTATGGGCTCTCGGTGCTGCTCGGTCTCTCGTTGCCGCAACTTGCCTCTGCGCTTCGTCCTTTCATCCCGATCTCGATCTTTGTCTTCATCGTCCTGAGCTTCGCACGGGCCAACCTGCCGGGCCTGAAGCTGGTTTTCGCACGACCGGGACGCCTCGCCGCGGGCCTCGCGCTCTCGACCATCCTGCCCTCGCTCGCCGGCTGGCTGGTGATCGCCCTGCTCCCCGATCTCGACCCCGCGCTGCGACTCGGCATCGCGCTGATGGCTGCCGCGCCGCCGCTGATGGCATCACCCGTTTTCGCTGCCGTCATCGGCCTTGAGAACAGCTTCGCGCTCACCATCCTCGTGATCGGCATGGCGATCGCACCGATCACCTCTCCCGCCTTTGCCTCGCTCCTCGCCGGAGCCGAGGTGCCGATTTCGGCCCTCGCCCTCGCGAAGCGGCTGGCGATCTTTATCGGCGGCGGGATGCTCGCGGGGCTTATCTTCCGCCGGGTGGTCGGCTACGCGCGCATCGTGACCTGGAAGAACCAGCTCGACGGCATCGGCGTGCTGATGTTCTTCCTGTTCGCCATCGCGGCAATGGACGGCGTGATCGATGCGACGTTGCGCGCGCCGCTCTGGGTTTTGGGGCTGCTTGGCATCTCGATCCTCTATCAGGCGCTCGGTTTCGCCGCCGGTTATGCCGTAGCCTGGAGCTTCGGCTTCAACGATCGCTTTTCGCTCGCGATCTCAACTGGCCTGCGCAACATGGGCATGCTGATGGCGCCGATCTTTTCGCTCGTGCCGCAGACCACTTTCCTTTATTTCGCCCTTGCACAGATCCCGATCTATTTCGCGCCGATGATCCTCAGCGCGGTCAAACGCTGGCTGGAGCCTGCCGAGAGCACACGAGAATGACCATGCGCCCGATCAGAATCGCCCCCTCGATCCTCTCCGCCGATTTTGGCGACCTGCGCGCCGATGTCTCGGCCATGATGCAAGCCGGTGCTGACTGGGTGCATATCGACGTGATGGACGGGCATTTCGTGCCGAACATCTCCTTCGGCGCGCCGATCATCAAGGCCCTGCGCAAGGCGACCGACGCCCTGTTTGACACCCACCTGATGATCGCTCCCGCCGACCCCTATCTCAAGGATTTCGCGGACGCCGGCTCGGACCTGATCTCGGTGCATGTCGAGGCAGGGCCGCATATCCACCGCTCGCTTCAGGCAATCAAGGCGCTTGGCAGAAAGTCGGGTGTCGTGATCTGCCCCGGCACGCCCGCATCGGCCGTCAAACCCGTGATCGACATGGTGGACCTTATCCTGGTGATGAGCGTCAACCCCGGCTTCGGCGGCCAGAGCTTCATCCCCTCGGCGCTTGATCTCGTGCACGAGGTCCGCGCGATCATCGGCGAGCGCGCCATTGACCTTGAGGTCGATGGCGGCGTCACGCCGGCGAACGCGCAATCCATCGTGGAGGCCGGCGCGAATGTCCTGGTCGCGGGTTCCGCCGCGTTCAAGGGCGGACGCGGCGACTACGCGGCGAATGTTGCCACCCTGCGCGCCGCTGCGGA
>DAORNC010000004.1:8821-9814 GCA_035440785.1 Rhabdaerophilum sp.
AAACAGGTCGCGGGCGGATTTCTCTCCTCATCGCCGCCCCGTTTCTCGCTCTGGCAGGCGGAGGGCTCATGGCCCTGCGCATTCTCCAGCGTGGCGAGATCTGGCTCGATCGAACCTATTGGCTCGTGGCAATCGCGGCGTTGGGCGGTTTCGGCGGCGCCTTGATGCTGGCGGGCACGATACATCGGCCATTCCTTCTCAGGCGGGGCAAGTTCACGGGCGCAGCGCTTGCCGCTTTCATCTTTGCCTGTGCTTTCATGTCGGTGATGATGCTGGGCTATGCGGGCGAATATCTGCTGTTTTCCGGGCAATTCGAACCTAATCCCGAGCGACCGGTTCGTGGGGCGATCTTCGGTTTCGTGCAAACCTGTATCTTGTTCCTGATTTCCGCGCCCACCTATCTGCTGCCGTGGCCACTCCCTGTGCTCAGCGCGCTCGCAGCCCTCCTCTTCGCGCGCCGAACGTCCTGAACGGTTGAGCCTTGGCGCGCGGGCGTGTAACGAGACAGCATCCGGCGCGATGCCGCTCCTCCCGACCCGAGAATTGCAATGATCCCCCGCTACGCCCGCCCCGACATGGTCGCCATCTGGTCACCCGAGACCCGGTTCCGCATCTGGTTCGAGATCGAGGCGCATGCGACCGACAAGCTCGCGGAACTCGGCGTCGTGCCGAAAGAAGCCGCGCGCATCATCTGGGAAAAAGGCGGCAAGGCCACCTTTGATATCGCCCGCATCGACGAGATCGAACGCGAGACGAAGCATGACGTCATCGCCTTTCTCACGCATCTCGCGGAAATCGTCGGGCCGGAAGCGCGCTTCGTCCATCAGGGCATGACCTCCTCGGATGTGCTCGACACCACCCTCTCGGTGCAGCTCGCCCGCGCCACGGATATTCTCCTCGCCGATCTTGATGCCCTGCTTGCCGCGATCAAGCGCCGCGCGATGGAGCACAAATACACCCCGACCATCGGGCGGTCACACGGCATTCACGCCG
>DAORNC010000004.1:9881-18977 GCA_035440785.1 Rhabdaerophilum sp.
GCCTGCTCAATGCCCGCGCCGAAGTCGCGACCTGCGCCATCTCCGGCGCCGTCGGCACCTTCGCCAACATCGATCCGCGCGTCGAGGAGCACGTCGCCCAGCAGCTCGGCCTTGCCGTCGAGCCGGTCTCGACGCAGGTCATCCCGCGCGATCGCCACGCCATGTATTTCGCGACGCTCGGCGTCATCGCCTCCTCGATCGAGCGGCTCGCCATCGAGATCCGCCATCTGCAGCGCACCGAGGTCTATGAGGCCGAGGAATATTTCTCGCCGGGCCAGAAAGGCTCCTCGGCGATGCCGCACAAGCGTAACCCCGTGCTGACCGAGAACCTCACCGGCCTCGCGCGCATGGTCCGCGCCTATGCCATGCCGGCGATGGAGAATGTCGCGCTCTGGCATGAGCGCGATATCTCGCACTCCTCGGTCGAGCGCTATATCGGGCCGGACGCGACCATCACGCTCGATTTCGCGCTCGCCCGCCTCACGAGCGTCGTCGACAAGCTCCTCATCTACCCCGAGAACATGCAGAAGAACCTCGACAAGCTCTCGGGCCTGCACAATTCGCAGCGCGTTCTGCTCGCGCTGACGCAGGCCGGCGTTTCGCGCGAGGACAGCTATCGCCTCGTGCAGCGCAACGCGATGAAGACCTGGCTCGAAGGCGCGGATTTCCTCTCCTCGCTCAAGGCCGATACCGAGGTTTCATCGCGCATCCCGGCGGGCGAACTCGAGGCAATGTTCGATCTGGGCTACCATTTCAAGCATGTCGACACCATTTTCGATCGGGTGTTCGGTCACTGAGCCGACCTCACGCAAGGAACGCCATGAAAGCCGCCGACGCCACCATCCTGATCGTGCCGGGTTTCGGGAATTCCGAGCCCGATCACTGGCAGAGCCGCTGGGAAGCCAAGCTCTCGACCGCCGAGCGCGTCGTCCAGCCGGATTGGAACCGCGCCGACCGCGGGCAATGGGCCGGCACCATCGCGGAGGCGGTAAACAGAGCTGGGAAGCCGGTCGTGCTGGTGACGCATTCCATCGGCACGGCCTCGGTACCGCACGCGGCGCCGCTGTTCACGCCCGGCAAGGTCGTCGGCGCCTTCATGGTCGGGCTCTCGGACTGGAACCGACCGGAACTGCTGCCGGGCGTGCCGCATGATTTCGCGCCGCTGCCGCGCGATCCCCTGCCGTTTCCGAGCCAGCTCGTCGCCAGCCGCACCGATCCCTATTGCGATTTCGAGGTCGCGGCGGACCACGCCAATGCCTGGGGATCGGCCCTGATCGACGCGGGTGATGCCGGGCACCTCAATGTCGCCTCCGGTCATGGTCCCTGGCCGGAAGGGTTGCTGCGTTTCGCCGCCTTCCTGAAGCGTCTGCCGGTAAGCTGATTACGCCCCCTCTACGAAGCGATAGGCGTTGCCGTTCTTTTCCGCGCGCCCAAGACCCGGCGACGGCAGGTGATAGCCGATGAAGGGCAGCTTGTCGGTTGCAAGCTGATCGAGCAGTTTCTTGCGCGTGGCTGCTGCCATCTCCACATCGGTATCCGAGCCGGATTTCCACTCGGGATGCAGGAACGAGATTGCCTTATGGGTGATCGCATCGCCGAGCACGAGGACGCTCTTGCCGCCCGAACTCACGGCGAAAGACACATGGCCCGGCGTATGGCCCGGTGTATCGACTGCCACGATCCCCGGCGCGACCTCCTGCCCAGGCTTGAAGCGGGTCGTCTTCTCAGCGATGGCCTTGAGGATGCGCTGCGCGCCGGCCGCGAACATGTGCCTGTCCTCCGGGAGTTTCGAATAGACATCCGGCGATTGCCAGAACGCCCATTCGCCTTCCGAGATCTGATAGCTCGCGTTGGGGAAGAGATCGGAATCGAATTCGTCGATCGCCCCCCAGAGGTGATCCGGGTGGCCATGTGTAAAGATCACCTTCTTCACTTTGGCTTTGTCGATTCCGGCGGCCTCGAGGTTCGCCGCCAGCTTGCCGGATCCGGGCAGGAAATTGCCACCCGAGCCCGCATCGAGGATCGTCCAGTCCTCGCCGTCCTTGATCAGGGTGACATTGAGCACCGTGTTGGAAACATCCGTCGGCAACCCCTCGGTCTTGAGCAGTGCGATAAGCTCATCGGGCGCAACCCCGCGCGAAACCGCCGCGAGCGGCATCTGAAAGCCGCCGTCCGAGATCACATGGATGCTGCGCTCTCCGAGTTTTGCAACCTCGATTGCCCGCGAGGGCATGGCCATTCCGACAGCCACCGTGCCGGCAACGCCCTGAAGAAAAAACCGCCGCGTGACACCAAGCGTCACAGCCTTGTCGTTGTCCATCCCATCCGCCTTTCGCTTATGATTTCATACGATCATATAGCAAAAAACGAATGTTTGCATAGAGGGGCAGGCTCAGGACTCAGACACCTCGCGTCTGCTCCAGAATGCGGCGGGAAATCCAGATGCTGAACGGGATCGAGACCACGAAACCGACGACCGCTGCGATCGGGATCAACTTCATGCCCTGATCGTAGAGCGAGGGAACGCTGACGACCACAATGACCAGCACACCCATCAGCACCGTCATCAGCATCATGTGAACCAGCACAGCAACCTTCGCCATAAGAGCCTCCATCCAGCAGAAATCCCTAATGGCGTGCAACTTGCGCCGCTGGCCTGAAATTGCCTTGATATTCCTCAACCCCATCGGAAACAAAAAAGGCCGCTCGAAGGCGGCCTTGATCATGCTGCGCGTCGAAAAATCAGCGCGAGTAGAATTCGATGACGAGGTTCGGTTCCATCTGGACCGCATACGGAACATCCGAAAGGCCCGGGATGCGCGCGAACTTCGCGACCATCTTGCCGTGATCGACTTCGAGGAAGTCCGGCACGTCGCGCTCGGCGAGACCGGCTGCTTCGAGAACCACGGTGAGCTGCTTGGAGGCATCCTTGACCTCGATCACGTCACCGACCTTGACGAGGTAGGACGGAACGTTGACGCGCTTGCCGTTGACCTTGATGTGACCGTGGCTGACGAACTGGCGCGCGGCGAAAACGGTCGCCACGAACTTCGCGCGATAGACCACCGCATCGAGGCGGCGCTCGAGCAGGCCGATCAGGTTCTCGCCCGAGTCGCCCTTGAGGCGAACGGCTTCAGCGTAGTAGCGGCGGAACTGCTTTTCGGAAATCGAGCCGTAGTAGCCCTTGAGCTTCTGCTTGGCGCGGAGCTGGGTGCCGAAATCCGACATCTTGCCCTTGCGGCGCTGGCCGTGCTGGCCGGGGCCATATTCGCGCTTGTTCACCGGGGACTTCGGGCGGCCCCAGATGTTCTCGCCCATGCGGCGGTCGATCTTGTACTTGGCTTCGTGACGCTTGGTCATCGTCGTTCCTTGATGCGGCGAGCCGAAGGAACAGCGGCCGCGCCTGCCATCAAGGCAGCCGGCGACAATCGCGTTCCAGCCGACCCGCAATCGGGTGATGGAGCTGACGCTCCGGGCTGATAACGCCCCTCCTCTCGCCTTCCGGCGCGACAGACGCTGTTGCAGATCCTGACCTTGTGCAGTCGAACCTTGAAACGCAACGCGTCACGGGTGCGCATCCGCTCCGCAAGGCGGAACGGAAGCGGGTCGTCTAGACGAGGCGGAGCGAAAGGTCAAGCACGGCCACCTCAATGACGAACCGCCGGATACATGGACACACGGGACGAAACGAATAGCATAGTGCCAACGTTGGCGTCTCCGGAGGCGGTTGAAACGATGGATAAGCCATTCCACGGTGTCTTCCCCTACCTCGTCTCGCCCATCAGTGCCTCCGGCGAGATCATGACCGATGTCCTCGACCGGCTCTGCCGCGATCTGATCGCCGCCGGCGTGCATGGATTGACCCCGCTCGGCTCAACCGGTGAATTTGCCTATCTGAGTTGGCCTCAGCGCCGGCGGGTGGTCGAGACCGTGGTCGCGGCAGCCGGAGGCAAGATTCCTGTCGTCGCGGGGGTCGCGGCGACGACCATCGCCGATGCCGTCTATCAGGCCAAGGAAATGCGGGCCCTCGGCTGCGACGGTATTCTCGCCATCCTGGAATCCTATTTCCCGATCGATGACGAGGGAATCTACGCCTATTTCAAGGCGATTGCGGAGGCCGTCGATCTGCCGGTCGTCCTCTACACCAATCCCAATTTCCAGCGGTCCGACCTCACCATCCCGGTCATCGAACGGCTGAGCCATATCCCGAATATCGCGTATATCAAGGACGCCTCGCCCAACACCGGGCGACTTCTTTCGATCATCCGACGCGTCGAGGGGCGGATGACGATTTTTTCCGCTTCCGCCCACATTCCCGCCTGCGTGATGATGATCGGCGGCAGGGGCTGGATGGCGGGCCCCGCCTGTGTTGTGCCGAAGCAGAGCGTCGAGCTTTACGAATGCTGCCGTCGGGGTGATTGGGATGCGGCTCTTGTTCTGCAAAAGCGGCTCTGGAGCCTCAACGAGGCCTTCGCCAAGTATAATCTTGCCGCCTGCATCAAGGGCGCGCTGGCACTGCAAGGCTATCCCGTCGGTCAACCACTACCACCGCAGCAGCCACTCACACCCGCCGGAATCGAAGATCTGCGCCACGTCCTGTGGGAACTCGGCGCCCTCTAACTTCCGTGAACCTCGCGGCTAAAGATCGAAAGCCCGCAGGTCGGGCGTCCCGCCGGCGGTGAAGACGGCGCACGCGCCTCCCAGCCCCTCGCTCTTCCGCTCTCCGAGCACCTGAGCCACACGTCGGGCGATGGCGGGCGCGGGATCGATCCATTCGACCGGCCAGGGCGCGAGATCACGCAGGGTGTCGATGAGCAGCGGATAATGCGTGCAAGCGAGGACAATCATGTCGGTCCTGCGGCCATCCTGCAACACGAAGCACGGCGCGATCTCAACCGCGATCGCCTCCCGGTCGAGCCCCTCGCCGCGCAAAGCCCGCTCCGCGAGACCGGCCAGCGCCTTCGACCCTACCAGCGTGACAGCCACCCCGGTCGCGAATTCGCGGATCAGGTCCTGCGTATAGTCGCGGCTGACCGTACCGGGCGTCGCAAGAACCGAAATCAACCCGCTGCGCGTCGCCGCCGCCGCCGGCTTGATCGCGGGAACCGTTCCGACGATCGGAATGGAATAACGCGCCCGCAAACTCGGCAGCACCAGCGTCGAAGCCGTGTTGCAGGCAATGACGATACAATCGGCGGCGAAATCCGCCATCGCCTCGGCGATGATCTGGTCCACCCGCGCGATCAGTACGTTAGGCGCGAGCGCGCCATAGGGAAAAAGGGCGTCATCGCCGAGGTAAAAATAATCGGCATCCGGCCTGAGCGCGCGGATCGCACGGAAAACCGTCAACCCACCGAGCCCGGAATCGAAGACAAGGATTTTCTGTCGTCCGCTCATCGTCTTGAATTCGCCGGGAATCGCCTACCGCGCAAGTCTCGCGGCGATGTCGTCCACCACCCGCGTCGCCGCCAGCGCAGCCCCGCCCGCCGTCATCGAGGCCGTACCGGCATTGGCTTCCCCCGCAAGATAGACAAACCCGTTGAACGGAGCTTCCAGCGCCTTCCGCGCACCGGCATGGCCCGGCCGGGCGATGGAATAGCCGCCGAGGGCGTAAGGATCAGCTGACCAGCCCGTCAGCCGGCCGCCGGTGATCGCTTTTTCGGCCTCCTTGCCCATAATAGCGACGAGACGCTCCCGCACGGTCGCGACCGCAATCGCCTCACCAGCTTTCGAAAGCTCGCGGGCGAAATTCCCGCCCAGAAAGACGATGACCAGATCGCGCTCGAACGGCCAGAACTCAAAATTGAGGAGGTCCGCGCCCAGTGTGCCAGACCCCTGATCGAAAAACTGCGTCCAGGGCGAGAGCCCGAAGCGGTTGCCCTCGACCTTGAGCGCGACCTTGGTCAACGCGCCCATCCGCAAGCCATCAAGCGCAGTCCGGGTCGCCTCGGGCATATCCGGCAGGAAGCGGATTCCACCGGCCTGCAGTATACTCACCGGCACAGTGACGACGACGGCGCGAGCGGTCACAGTGCCACGCGGTCCCGTGATCCTCACCCCCGGACCGCGACTGTCGACCTCGGTAACGGGCGTCATGAGGGCGATATCGAGGCCTCGGGCATAGCGTTCGAGCAGGTGGCCGTAGCCGCTCGGCACGACGAAGTCCTCGCCCGAATCCAGCATCTGGTAGTCGCGGATCGACACATGCTCGGCCTCTTCTCCGAGCGAAAGCAGCGTCATGCCCTCGGCGGCTGCCTCGAGTTCGGGCGCATGGCGGCGCGCTGCCTCGGCGAACGAGAGGTCCGCGCCGGGATTTTCTGCCTCGACGGCAGCCGTCAGGCGCCCGAAAGCACCGCGACGGCGCATCCGTTCGTCGGCCGGGATCGGCTGACCGTTCCGGAAGACGTTGAACCCGCCCCAGAGTGTATCGTCATCGACGAGATCGATCTTCAGATTTTCGGCAATCGTCTTCCAGGGGTTGCGCTCGGCGAAATGGATATAGAACGCGCCAGCATCGAACGGTGTTCCGAGGCTTTCGTCCGTATGGATGCGCCCGCCGACGCGGTTGCGCGCCTCGAATATCCGCGCTTTCAGCCCCTTCTCACGTGCCCGATGCGCCGCAACAAGGCCTGCCGCCCCCGCGCCGATGATCGCGATGTCGATATCGGCAGCCTGCTGCGCCCGCGCTGTCGCGGCCACGAGGGCCGGCGCACCGAGAAGAACGGCGTTGAACTGTCGCCGGTCAAGCATAGCAGAACTTGCAAGCATGACAGCCTTCCGCGAAAGAATTGGGGAGCTTCCCCGAAGGTATTCGATAATACGCCGAAAATAAGCCCGCCCCATGCGCCATCGCAAAGCCGGCGATCACTTTTCCGTGTCGCGCCCCTCCTTGCCGGCGTCATCCTCGCGCCCCCTTTCGACCAGCCAGCGGATCGCGCCGCGCAAGGTCCGGATATCCTGTTCGGTCGGGTTCAGGCGGTGAACGAGATTGCGGAAGTTGCGCACCATCACCGGACGCTTGTTCGGAGGCCAGAAGAATTTGGCACGGTCGAGATGTCCTTCGACGAAATCAAAAAATGAGAACAGCGTCTCACGCGTCGCCGGTGGAGGAACCGGGGGCGCGAAAGCGGGCGTTTCACCAGATGACTGGCGGAACCATTCGTATCCCGTCAGCAGCACCGCCTGCGCGAGATTGAGGGAAGCAAATGCCGGATTGACCGGGAACGTAATAATCGCACTCGCGAGCGCGACATCCTCGTTATCGAGCCCCGTGCGCTCGGGCCCGAAGAGGATGCCGACCTTCTGCCCTGCGCCAAGCCAGCGATGACTTTCCGCCATCGCCTCGGAAGGGCCGAGCACTGGCTTGTGCTGTCCGCGTTCGCGCGCCGTGGTCGCGAGAACATAGTGGAGATCGGCGGTTGCCGCCTCGACGGAGTCAAAAAGGCCCGCGTTATCGAGGATCGCGGTCGCGCCAGCGGCGGCCTGAAACGCACCCTTTTTCATGCGCGTTTTCTGGGGCCAACCGTCGCGCGGCGCGACGAGCCGCATCTCAGAGAGGCCGAAATTCGCCATCGCCCGCGCGCACATGCCGATGTTCTCGGCAAGCTGCGGCCGAACGAGGATGATGACGGGTTTCGCGACTTCGGTCATGATCGTCCTGATTTCAGGAACGCGGGATATCGGCAAGGGTAAAATGGAAAACTTGGGCAGCCGCCCCCTCAATCTACCCCCAGCCAAGCTCCTCACACCCATGCAAAAGGTGTCGGGAGTCGTGTTTCCTTTGGCTGCACTTCTTGGCTTGGCGGCACTGCAGATTGCGAAAGGCGCCTTCCCTACTGCCTCGATTACCCTTTTCGCAGCTCTGCTGGCGCTGACAGCTTTCGCAGTAATCTGCTGGCTGGCAGCCACCGGACGTCGCCACTTGCGGAGCGCAATTGTCGGTTGGCTTCGAGCGTTTTTTGGCTGACTATGCTTGGTGCGCCGGTGCTACTGTTCATTATTTACGGAGCCGTGGCGGCTTCCGACTTTATGACACAGCTGGCCGCAGGCTTGTCATGTCTCGCCATCATTGGAGCAGTTGTCGCCACAGCGCCAATCGTTCAGGACCGTGCACTTGGCGAGGCGCTCCCGCAAGCGCCACAGACACTGGGCGCGACCGCCTTCGTCGTCCTCCTGATCGCAATAGTCGGATCGGCCTAGCAAGCGTTATCCGCCCATAGTCAATCTTTGCGTTCGCGCATGGGGATGCTATAGCCCGGCCCATCTGTTCCCGGCATCCGCACGCCGGGCGACACAGTTCAAAACATTCGAATATTTCGAATTGACCCCACGCCTGCCCGAGGTTCCCCAGCGATGAAAAAAATCAAGGTTGCCAATCCCGTCGTCGAAATGGACGGCGACGAAATGACCCGGATTATCTGGGACCTCATCAAGAAAAAGCTGATCTTCCCCTATCTCGATATCAACCTCGATTACTACGATCTCTCGGTCGAGCATCGCGACGCCACGAACGATCAGGTGACGATCGATTCGGCGGAAGCCACCAAGCGCCACGGCGTCGCCGTGAAGTGCGCGACCATCACGCCGGACGAGGCGCGCGTGAAGGAGTTCAACCTCAAGGAAATGTGGAAATCGCCGAACGGCACCATCCGCAACATCCTGGGCGGCGTCATCTTCCGCGAGCCGATCATCTGCTCGAACGTGCCGCGCCTCGTGCCGGGCTGGACGCAGCCGATCGTCGTCGGCCGCCACGCCTTCGGCGACCAGTATCGCGCGACCGATTTCAAGTTCCCCGGCAAGGGCACGCTGACGATCAAGTTCGTCGGCGATGACGGCACGGTGATCGAACGCGAGGTGTTCAAGGCGCCGGGCGCCGGCGTCTCGCTCTCGATGTACAACCTCGACGCCTCGATCATGGATTTCGCGCGGGCCTCGTTCTCCTATGGCCTGCTGCGGAACTACCCTGTCTACCTTTCGACCAAGAACACGATCCTCAAAGCCTATGACGGTCGCTTCAAGGACATCTTCCAGGAAATCTTCGACAAGGAATACGTCGATCAGTTCCGCGCCAAGGGTCTCACCTACGAGCACCGCCTC
>DAORNC010000004.1:19105-19388 GCA_035440785.1 Rhabdaerophilum sp.
ATGACCTCGGTGCTGATGACGCCGGACGGCAAGGTCGTTGAGGCGGAAGCCGCGCACGGCACGGTCACCCGTCACTACCGTGAGCATCAGAAGGGCAAGGAGACCTCCACCAACTCCATCGCCTCGATCTTCGCCTGGACGCGCGGCCTCGCGCATCGTGCAAAGCTCGACGACAACGCCGAACTCGCCAAATTCGCGGCGACGCTGGAGAAGGTCTGCATCGATACGGTCGAGCAGGGCTTCATGACCACGGTGCACGCGTACACGCAGGATCAGAACCTGA
>DAORNC010000004.1:19481-32524 GCA_035440785.1 Rhabdaerophilum sp.
TTTCTTTTGCACGCCGATCCGCTCAAATTGCCCGATGAGCATCGACCATTCCCGTCAGGGCTTCCGCTTTTTCTGGCCCTCGCGCGTCCGCTATTCGGAGATCGACGGCCAGCAGGTCGCCTACAACGCGCATTATCTCACCTGGTTCGACACTGCGATCTTCGAGTACTACCGGGCCATCGGCTACGACCAGTTCCGGGAATCGAAGGAACTCGGCGAGGATTGGCACGTCGTGAGGGCATTGGTCGAATACCGGGCGCCGTTACACTACGATGTCGAGTTCGAGGTCGGCGTTCGGGTCTGGCGTATGGGGAATTCGAGCCTCACCTACGTGCTCGCGATCTTCCGGAAGGACGCGGACGATATCCTCGCGACCGGAGAGGTCGTTCAGGTCTACACCGATCAGCGCACCCACAAATCGATGGCGATCCCTGAGCGCGTCCGCGCCCTCTATCGCGCGTTCGAACCGCATCTCTAAGGCTGTGTGTCCGCGCACTTGCGCTGGTTCGGGCGCCGGAACATAGTCGGGCATCGAACCCCAGCAAGAGGCGGCGATCGAAAAGTCATGTCCGAAAATTCCCAGTTCTCGGTCCGAGATCTCGATGCGGCCGTCGCTGCCGGCCTGATCTCGGCGGAAGCCGCAGAACGCCTGCGGCATTTCCTTGTCGCTCGGGCATCTGCCCGTCCGGTCGGGCCAGCGCCGGCGGCCGTTCACAAGTCCCGGTTCGATCTGATGCATGTGCTCTGGTATGCTGGCGCCCTCATCACCATGAGCGCCATGGGCCTCTTCTCCACTCTCGCCTTCTCGGCGATGGGCGGAGCCGGACTCACGGCTACCGGGCTCATCTACGGGCTCGGCCTTTGGTATGTGGGGCATCGGCTCTGGCAGTCGGAGGAGACCCGCACGCCGGGTGGACTGCTGATCGCCGCCGCCATCTCGATGGTGCCACTCGCGGTCTTCGGCATCCAGAGTGCAACCAATGCTTGGGCCGGGCTGGAAGCACCGGGAACGTTCCAGAACTTCTATCATTACATCAAGGCCGGCTGGATTCCGATGGAACTGGCGACCATTGCGGTTTCGGCCCTGGCGGCGCGGCGTTACTCCTTCGCTTTCATCGCCTTCCCCGCAGCGTTCTGCCTGTGGTTCCTGTCGATGGATATCGCGGCCTGGATCGCTCAGGACAAGAGCTTCTCCTTCTCGCTTCGCCGTCAGGTATCGCTATGGTTCGGCATCGTGCTCTTCTTCCTGGTCTGGATCTATGAACTGCGCCCCCGGAAGGCGGATTTTGCCTTCTGGCTGCATCTTGTCGCGGCCATCACCTTCTGGGGTGGCCTGACGTTCCAGTCGAGCAGCAGCGAGATCGGAAAGTTCCTGTATTGCCTGATCAACGTCGGTCTCGTGGTCCTCGCCATCTACATGGGCCGGCGCGTCTACGCAGTTTTCGGCGTCATCGGAATCATGACCTATCTCGGCCACCTCGCCTACGAAGTCTTCAAGGACTCGCTGCTCTTTCCCTTCGCCCTCTCGGCCTTCGGATTGGCGATGGTCGCGGCGGGAATCTGGCTTGCACGACGGCGCGATCGTATCGCAGGCTGGATGGAGGCGCATATTCCGGCAGAGTTGATGGCGCTTCGCCCCTACGCGGCAAAAATAGCCGGCGAGGCTCAGCGCAGCTCCTCGCTCGACAGATCACCTTCCGGCTCAACCGGATGAAGCCCCTCGCGGCTCCGCGCAACCGCGCGGATCCGCGTGCCAATCTCGGGGTTCTGTTCCATCAGCGTGTCGAAGTCATTCCGGTCAAGAATGAGAAGCTTCGTCGCTTCGAGCGCCCGCACCGTCGCCGTGCGCCGCCCGCGATGAAGGATTGCGATCTCACCGAAGAATTGGCCCTCGTCGAGGCGCACGCGCCTGTCCGATAGCTCGACTTCCACCGAGCCGGTCGAGATGAAATACATCGAATCCGCGACGTCGTTCTTGTGAACGATGACCTCGCCATCCTCGGCAACACGGGAGCGCAGAAACCGCATGATCGCCGCGATCTCGCCCGCGTCGAGATGTGCGAACAGCGGCACGCGCGCCACCATTGTCCAGGTCACCACGAAATCGCGTCGATGAATGACCTCCGCAAAGGAGGTGGCGATGATACCGACTGGCAAAGACAGCATCACCAAGCCTGCAATGGCGACGATGCTGGCGACGAATTGTCCGAGCCCTGTCGCAGGTGCGAAATCTCCGTAGCCGACCGTGGTCAGGGTAATGACGGCCCAATACATCGCCAGGGGGATCGTCCCGAACTTGTCCGGCTGGACCTGTCCCTCGACGAAATGCATGGTTGCCGCTGCCAGAACCACGACACCTCCGAGGATGACGAGACAAGCAAGTAGCGCTCGTCGCTCGGCTTGGATCGCCTCAAGGAGGGACCGCATTCCCGGAGAGTAGCGGGCCAGCTTAAAAAAGCGAAGGAGGCGCAGGATGAGCAGCACCTGAAAATCGCTGGGCCGCATCAGGGTGAACGCCAGTGGCAGGATCGCGATGAGGTCAATCACCATCGACGGCGAGCAGGCATAGGCGAGCCGCGCGCGCCAAGCCGGCAATCGGCTCAGAGGCGGATGATCGACGATAGCCCAGAGCCGTAGGATATATTCGATCGAGAAAACCAGGAGCGCAGCGATCTCGAGCGCATGAAACAGGGTCGAGAAACGCGCCGCGAGTAGCGGTACGGACTCGAGGATTGTCGCCATGACGCTGACCAGCACCACGACGACCAACCCTCTATGAATGAGCAGGCTCGCTGGATCGTGCATCGAGCCAACATCGAGGATTTCGTAGCATCGATGCCGGAACCGCCGCGTCGTCCGCTCGCCAGCCATGGCGCTCAACCAAGCGTCGCGAGGCGTCCGGCAATCGCCTTCATGGCGGCCTCGATCCGGTCTCCATCCGGCCCGCCAGCCTGCGCCATGTCCGGACGCCCACCGCCGCCCTTGCCACCAACTGCCTCGGAAGCCAGCCGCACGAGATCGACCGCGCTTACCCGCGCGGTCAGATCGTCGGTCACGCCGACCACGATGCCGGCCTTCCGGTCTTCTCCGATGACGGCCAGCGCCACAACGCCTGAGCCGAGCCGAGCCTTGTGCTGATCCGCGAGCCCCTTGAGATCGCGAACCTCGACCCCCTCGACCACCTTGCCGATAAACGAGATAGCGCCGATCTTCTGGGAGACCTCCTCGCCCGAGCTTCCACCAAGGGCCAGCCTCTTGCGCGCCTCTCCGAGATCGCGTTCAAGCCGACGGCGCTCTTCCGCAATCTGCGCAACGCGCTCCGCCGCATCGTCAGTGCCGGTCTTGAGCGTCGCGGCGATACCGCGCAGCCGGTCGCGCTCTGTATTCAGGGCGCGCCGCGCGGCACGCCCGGTCAATGCCTCGATACGGCGGACACCGGCGGATACCGCTCCTTCGGACACGATCGAAATCAGGCCGATATCACCGGTACGCGCGACATGCGTGCCACCGCAGAGTTCGACCGAATATGGTTTGAGCCCATTGCCGGTCTCTTCGGTTCCCATCGAGACGACACGAACCTCGTCGCCGTATTTTTCTCCGAAAAGCGCCCGTGCACCGGAATTTATCGCATCATCAACCGCCATCAGTCGCGTGACGACAGCCTCGTTCCGCAGCACAACCCGGTTCGCGATATCCTCAACCGCATCGAGCTCCTCCGCCAAGATCGGCTTCGGGTGGGAAATGTCGAATCGCAACCGCTCCGGATCAACCAGCGAGCCCTTCTGCGCGACATGATCACCGAGCACCTGACGGAGCGCCTCGTGCAGCAAGTGCGTGGCGGAATGATTGGCCCGGATGCCCGACCGGCGCGTCGAATCAACCGAAAGAACCGCAGCTGCCCCGACCTTGATCGTACCGGATTCCAGTTCGCCGACATGCACGAACACGTCGCCGGCCCGCTTGACCGTATCCGTGACGCGAAACACGAACCCTTCGCCGGAAATCGTTCCCCGATCTCCGACCTGACCGCCAGATTCTCCATAAAATGGCGTCTGGTTCAGCACCAGGGCAGCCGCTCCCCGAGCCAGATCGTCGACCCGCGCGCCATCCGCGACAATCGCCGTGACGACACCCTCAGCCGTCTCTGTCTCGTAGCCCAGGAACTCCGTCGAACCGATATCGTCCTTAACCGCAAACCAGATCGCCTCACCGGCACTGTCGCCAGATCCGGCCCAAGCGGCCCGGGCCTCCGCCTTCTGCCGTGCCATAGCAGCCTGGAAACCATCGACATCGACATCGATCTGGCGCGCGCGGAGGGCATCCTGGGTCAGGTCGAGCGGAAATCCGTAGGTATCGTAGAGGCGGAAGGCCGTCTCGCCGGAAAGACGCTGGCCGGCCGAGAGAGAGTGCGTCTCCCCTTCGAGCAAGGAAAGGCCACGCTCAAGCGTCTTGCGGAAACGCGTCTCCTCAAGGCGCAGCGTCTCGGTAATCAAGGCTTCGGCGCGCACGAGTTCCGGATATGCCTGCCCCATCTCCCGAACGAGCGCCGGCACCAACCGCCACATCAGCGGTTCCCGGGCACCGAGAAGCTGAGCGTGGCGCATCCCTCGCCGCATGATCCGCCGAAGGACGTATCCCCGACCCTCATTGGACGGCAACACTCCATCGGCGACCAGAAAGCTCGATGCGCGCAGATGATCGGCGATAACACGGTGGCTGACACCCATCGGGCCTTCCGGGTCAACCGAAACCAGATCGGCCACCGCCCGAATCAAAGAACGCATAAGGTCGGTTTTGTAGTTATCGTGCGTACCCTGAAGAACAGCTGCAATCCGCTCGAGTCCCATGCCGGTATCGATCGACGGCTTCGGCAGCCGGACGCGCTCCCCGCCAGGCAATTGCTCGAATTGCATGAAAACCAGGTTCCAGATCTCGATGAAGCGATCGCCATCCGCATTGGCACTGCCCGGCGGCGCATCGGGCGAGCCCGGTGGACCGCCCGGAATATGCGGGCCATGATCATAAAAAATCTCCGAGCAAGGGCCGCACGGCCCGGTGTCGCCCATCGCCCAGAAATTGTCGGATGTCGAAATGCGGATGATCCGGTCATCCGGCAACCCCGCAATCTTCTTCCACAGACCGAAGGCTTCGTCGTCCTCGTGGTAGACGGTGACGGTAAGCTTGTTCTTCGGAAGCTGGAATTCTTTCGTGACCAGGCTCCACGCGAAGGAGATCGCATCTTCCTTGAAATAATCTCCGAACGAGAAATTACCGAGCATCTCGAAAAACGTATGATGCCGGGCTGTGTAGCCGACATTGTCGAGATCGTTATGCTTCCCGCCCGCCCGAACGCACTTCTGGGAAGTCGCAGCGCGCGGATAGGTCGGGGTCTCGACGCCGGTGAACAGGTTCTTGAACTGAACCATGCCGGCATTAGTGAACATCAGGGTCGGATCATTTCGCGGCACGAGCGGCGAAGATGCAACGACCGAATGCCCGTTCCTCGCAAAAAAATCCAGAAACGTCGATCGGATCTCGTTAACGCCGCTCATGACCAAACCCTGCTATTGCCCCTAAACCGGGGCAAATGTTATCCCGGCAGAGGTTCTAGTCAGCGCCGCGCGCGAAGTCCATGTGTTCCACAAACCTAAATTCGGCCGGATGGATTAGCCATCCTCACCGGTGTCATCGTTACCGGCCAGAATCGACTCGGCGATCAGCCCGGCATTCTGCCGGATTGCCTGTTCGATGCGTTCCGCGACTTCAGGATTCTGCTTGAGGAAGAGCTTTGCATTTTCACGGCCCTGCCCCAGGCGCTGGCTATCATAGGAGAACCACGCTCCCGATTTCTCGACGATGCCAGCCTTGACGCCGAGATCGATCAACTCTCCCGTCTTCGAAATACCCTCACCATACATGATATCGAACTCGACCTGCTTGAAGGGCGGAGCAACCTTATTCTTCACCACCTTCACGCGTGTCGTATTGCCCACGACATCCTCGCGTTCCTTGATGGCCCCGATTCGCCGAATATCGAGCCGAACGGAGGCATAGAATTTGAGGGCATTGCCGCCCGTCGTCGTCTCGGGGCTTCCGTACATCACACCGATTTTCATGCGGATCTGATTGATAAAGATCACCATGCAATTGGAACGGGAAATCGATCCGGTAAGCTTGCGCAAGGCCTGACTCATCAACCGCGCCTGCAGCCCCGGCTGCATCTCGCCCATCTCCCCCTCGATCTCCGCCTTGGGCGTCAGCGCCGCGACAGAATCGATCACCAGCACATCAACTGCGCCGGATCGCACCAGCGTATCGGCAATCTCAAGCGCCTGCTCGCCCGTATCAGGCTGTGAGATCAGCAGGCTATCCAGATTCACGCCCAGCTTACGGGCATAGACCGGATCGAGCGCGTGCTCGGCATCGACGAAGGCAGAAACACCACCTCTCTTCTGAGCCTCCGCCACTGTGTGCAGCGCGAGCGTGGTCTTGCCGGATGATTCCGGCCCGTAAATCTCGACAATGCGCCCCTTGGGCAGCCCGCCAACGCCGAGCGCAATATCGAGGGACAGCGAACCGGTGGGGATCGATTCGATCTCCATGCTTGTCTTTTGCCCGAGCCGCATGATCGACCCCTTGCCGAAGGCGCGTTCAATCTGCGAAAGCGCGGCATCCAGCGCCTTGGTCTTATCCATGGAGGAACCTTCCACTAAACGAAGCTGAGCTTGAGACACATGAACCTCCATAGGGCATCGACGGACACTGTTCAATGACACTATAATTCATGTTTTGTTCTCACTGTAAAGTTCTTTTTATGTTCGATAAATTGAGGGTGATCCGCCACCGCGTTGTCATCCAGCGAAGGTTCGAGCCTTGGCAGGTTCTGCGCCATGTGGCGCGGGTGTAGCACCGGACGATCGGCGAACGTGTTGAAACTCGTTCCCGCGGCATAATTTTTGTGGCGGGCCCCACCAGCAACCGATGTATGACGCGCGCTTCATCCGCTGCCGCGATTGATGGTCGTCCGATAGCCTCAAAAACTGCGAAACCGATTACCCGAGCTTCAATCGAAATTTGTCGGCGGCTTCGAAGTGCGACATCTGGTCGGCATGGGCCTTACGGAAAACCGGGCGATCGATAACGCGTTGAATATAAGCCTCGGTGGCCGGGCGTTCGCCATGACCACGGACGAGGCCAACGCACAACACATCCACCATCAGCAGGTCCGCAACGGTAAGGCGATTGGCTGCGAGCCATTGGCGCCCGTTCAATACGGACTCCAGATGCTGAAGCCGCTGGTGCCAGCCAAACTTACGCGGCTCTCGCATCGAGGAAAAGCTGGTCGACCTCAAGACGCAGCGTTTCCGATTGCCGCGCCAGATCCGCCGCCGCCGAGAGGACCTGCTCCGCCGCCGTTCCGGACGATGTCGCTGCGGTCGAAACCTGCGTGATCGATTCCGACACTTCACCCGTGCCGTTGGCGGCTTGCTGAACGTTCCGTGCGATCTCCTGCGTGGCGCTGCGCTGCTCGCTCATCGTCAGCGAGATCTGCTCCGACAGGTTGCCGACCTCCTGGATGGTGTTGATGATATTGTCGATCGACAAGACCGCCCGCTGCGTGGCGCCCTGGATCGACCCGATAGCGTCGGAAATCTCGTTGGTCGCGCGGCTGGTCTGGCCAGCCAGTTCCTTGACCTCGGATGCGACCACGGCGAACCCCTTCCCGGCTTCGCCGGCGCGCGCAGCCTCGATGGTCGCGTTGAGCGCCAGAAGATTGGTTTGCGAGGCGATGCCACGGATCAGATCGACGATCTGGCCGATCTGGCTGGCGGAACTGGCGAGTTCGCGGATCATCTCGCCGCTGACCTGTGCATCATCGCTCGCCTGCTTCGCGATAGTCCGCGAGTGCTCGACCTGCTGGAGGATCGACGAGGTCGAGGCTGAGAGCTCCTCGCCCGCCGCTGCGACGTTCTGAACGTTCGTCGCAGCCTGCGTCGCCGCAGAAGCGACCGTCGTACTCTGGAACATGACCTCGGAAGCGGCTTCGGTCATGACCTGTGCTGCCGCCTGGAGTTCGTTGGCCGCCGAGGCAACCGTAGCCATCACGCTGCCGGCCCCCTGTTCAAACCGGGCCAACGCAGTTTCAAGCGCCCTGTGCCGTTCGAGGCGCTTGGCTTCCTCGATGGAAAGATCCGCCTTGAGGCGCTCGTTTTCGAGTGCGTTGTCGCGGAAGAGCACGAGGGCATCGGACATCGCCTTGATCTCGTCCCGGCGTTCCCTGCCCGGAATTTCGATCGACAGGTCTCCCCCCGCAATCCCCCGCATGGCACCGGCCATCGCACCGATCGGCGAAGTGATGTTCCGGGCAATAAGAAGCGCCAACGCCGCGAGCGTGCCGATGATCGCCACGACGGCGATCAGCTTCAGCCTGTTCTGCACGTCGCGCTGCTCGGCAACCTCGGCGCGGACCGCCTTGAGCCGCTCGTCGACAGCCTTGTCCACCTGAGCGAGCACGGGCTCCACGCGCGCAAAGGTGCTCGACAGCGTTTTCGCGGCGTTGGCCTTCCTGATCGCTCCATCGAAATAACCGTCAAACGCCGTCCGGTATTCCGAGATGCGCGTGCGGATGCGATCGGCGAGGCTAGGGTCGTCGAGCGAAGCCAGGTTACCCTCAAGCTCCTTCACGCGCTTGTGGAGGTCCGCCCGGTATCGCTCCGCTCCGCGAAGCATGAAGTCCTTCTCATGGCGCCGCATCATCAGGATAAGCGTCGTGAGGTCGGGCCGATCCGCCGCGCGAACCGCTTGCTCGGCTTCGTGAACCGCCTCCCGCAACTTGCCTTCGAGCCCGAGTTTCTCGTTCAGACCGAGCGCGACGCTTGTGTTCGCCAGATCGGCAAACGCATCCTCGTAGGCCTTGAGGAGCGGCTCAAGCTCCTTGAAGCTCGAAACCAGCTGCGGCAGGATCTCGATCGATTGTTCCTTGAGAAATCCCAGGGCGTCGGCGGCACCCAGAACCGCATCGCTGTTTGCGGCAACATATTTCTCTTCCTTGCGGATAATGAAATCCTTCTCGGAACGCCGCGCCAGCAGCAACTGCCGATGCAACTGCCCGATCCGATCCTCGATCATCGAATATTGGCTTTGCCGCTTGCTCAAGGTCTCGATGGTCGAGGCTGATGTGTATCCGATCCACGCCACCGCCAGCGTAGCTGCGATGCCGATGAGCGAAAGACCAACGACCATCGAGCGGATCGTCAGAATGCGGGCACCCCAATTCTTCAGGACAGAAAGCGTCACGGGCAATCTCCAATAAGTGCCGTCATACGAATTCTGTATGCAAAATAACTAATTTAAGAGTGATTAAATTTAGTGCAGAAATCAGGGGGTATGCGTCGTTTTCGATGGCTTGCAGGTTGAAAAACCACACTCCGCAGTCCTGGCCGAAAGGCCATCGCCCGGCCGGTTAACGCCGCAGGAGATAGCGCTGAACAAACCCGGCAATTTCGTCCTTCGCCAGCTCGGGAGCATCGACGCCGGCAGCACGGATACCGCCGATCTGCGCATAGTCCGGCGCTCGGGTCGGAACGAAATCGATACTGATGAAAACGCGGCTTGAACGAATCCTCTCCGGCGTATTGAGGGGGCCGGGCGTCGCCGGATCGCAGGCGATGCTCGCCGAACGTTCTCCGCTCGCATAGTTACACGTATGGCCAGCCTTTTGGAGCGCCACGAGAAAACGGGTCAGCGAACCGAATTCCGGCACGCCGGGCGGATCGCCTACCACGACGGGCAGGTTGCGATGACGCTTGGCAACCGGATCTGCCAGCGCGGGCGCTGCCGTCATGAGCGGCGGCAGCGCGGCGAGCGCGAAAACAAGAGAGGCGGCCTTGAACATGGGATCTCCGGATTCTTGAAGGTGCCCGGCTCGCCTAGACGGTATCGTTCCGCTCGCCTGTACGTCGGCGCACACGACCCTCAGGCCGCGCTGCCCAGTACATTCTTCACCGCCTCGACAAGTTGTTTGAGACCGAAAGGTTTGGGCAGAAAATCGAACTGCTGCCCCTCCGGAAGGTTCTTGCGGAACGCTTCCTCGGCATAGCCGGACACGAAGATGACCTTGAGATCGGGGTTGCGGGCGCGAAGCTCGCGCAGCAGCGTCGGGCCATCCATCTCCGGCATCACCACATCCGAGACGACGATATCGATCTCGTCGATCCGGTCGCCCACCTGTTCGAGGGCATCGAGGCCGGACTGCGCCTCGATCACCGTGTAACCCCTCGATCGCAGGGCGCGGGCGCCGAAATTGCGCACTGCGTCCTCATCCTCGACGAGAAGAATGGTCTCCCTGCCGGTGTGGTCGGCGATCGGCTGGGCTGAGGAAACAGCGGCAGCGGTCCCCTCCTCGCTCACGGCGACAGCCGTCGGCGCATTGACCGAAGCTTCTGCGGCCGGCTCCTGATAACGCGGCAGGAAAATCCGGAAAGTTGTGCCCCTGCCCACTTCGGATTCGCAGCCAATGAACCCGTTCGACTGCGTGATGAAGCCATAGACCGACGATAGGCCGAGCCCGGTGCCACGCCCGACATCCTTGGTGGTGAAAAACGGCTCAAAAATCCGCTTGCGGACCTCCTCGCTCATGCCGGTGCCGGTATCGACAATCTCCACGAGAACGTATTCGGCCTCCGGCATGCCCTCCATGGCATAGCCGGCACAATCCGCCGGCGCGATATTCGCCGTGCGGATGGTGAGGTGGCCGCCGTCGGGCATCGCGTCTCGTGCGTTGACGGCGAGGTTGATGATCATGTTATCGAAGGACGCCGGATCGGCGTGAATCGGCCAGAGATCGCGCCCGTGCCGCACTTCCAGCTCCACGGTGGGGCCGATGGAGCGCTTGAGCAGGTTCGTCAGGTCACTGAGCTGCTCGCCGAGATCGATCGCCTCCGGCAACAGCGTCTGCTGTCGCGAAAACGCGAGCAGTTGCCGCACGAGGCTCTTGGCCCGGTTCGCCGAGTTCTTGATCTGGAGAACGTCCTGATAGCGCGGATCGGACGCGCGATAATTGCCGATCAGCAGGTCCGCGAAGCCGACGATAGCCTGCAGGTGGTTGTTGAAGTCATGCGCGACACCGCCGGCGAGCTGGCCAATGGCGTTCATCTTCATCGACTGGAAAAACTGCTCCTGGAGCTTCTTCTCCTCAGTCGTTTCGATGAGATAGACGAGCGCGACCTCCTTATCCCCCTCGCGCGTTTCCGCCGGCACGAAGAAGAATCGGGCGCTGCGCGGTGGTTCGCCGATGAGCACCGCATCGACAGGGTCGATGTCCCCCTTGCCCGACTGCGCCTCCCGGAACGCGGCCTCGACCTTGGCCTGATCGGCCTCGATCACGAAATGCTTGAGATCACGCGTCTCGCCGGGCTTGGCATGCGGCATCAGCGCCGCAAACCGGGCGTTCGAACTTTCAACCGCGCCGGTTGTATCGAGGGTGGCGATCGCAAGCGGCGAGTTGTTGAAGAAGCGCGCGAACCGCACTTCGGCGGCCCGCAACCCTTCGGAGGATTCCCCCCCCTGCCCCTGCGAACGGTTGAGAACCAGCGTCCGCGATACCCCGGCGCTGCCGTCCGCCGCGAAGGCAATGCGATGGATCAGCCGGACCGGCAGCGTCTGCCCGTTCTTGCGTTTGAGGTCGAGATCGATCGTCTCGGTCTTGACCCCGCCAGGCATGCCCTGGATCGAGGATACCAGCGCCGCGCCGTTGCCGGAAACGACATCCTTGAGTTCGAGCGGCTTGCCGGCGATCTCGGCGATATCGAGATCGAGCCAGTCAGCCAGGGTCGCATTGACGTAGGCCAGCCGCCCATCGGGCCGGGCGCAAAAGAAGCCTGCCGGAGCATTGTCGAGATAGGAAATCGCCTGCTGAAGCTCCTGGAACTCGTTCTCGTTCCGCTCCCGCTCGCGGGTGATGTCGGAGACCGACCAGTGCTGGACAGTGGCGCCGTCACGATCGAGCGGGGCGATCCGCACGCGATACCATGCGAATGGCGCGCCTCCCGTCAGCGCCGGCACGAGCCGCATCACCTCCGAGGCACGCCGTCCCTCCCGCGCGGCCTGTGCCAGGCGATAGGTCGCCTCGCTGACCTCCGGCGAGCCCGCGAACAGGCGCTCGACCGGACGGATGCTTGCCAACCGGCCTGGAATGCCGCCGCACAGGGCCTGATAGGCGGCATTTGCGTAAAGAACCTTTCCTTCCCGATCAACGATCAGCTGTGCATCAACCGATCCGTCGACGATTGACTTGGTGATGTCATTCCGCGCAGCACGGCCGGAGAACTGGAGAATCCCGATGGCATAGAGAAGAAATGCCAGAAACCCTATCGCAGCGAAGCTGGCCAGAAACAGCATCAGCACAAGCGCGTGCTTATGCTCATCGAGATAGACCATCCCGATGACGGCCGCGACGACAACGAGCGTGAAGACCAGCAGAAGACCCGGCGAGCCATGTCGCTGGCTGCGGTCAATCGGCGCACCGACCGGCGTTTCCTTCAGCATGAACTCCACCCTCAAACGGCTCGTTGCCGCCTACCCTGCGACGAAAGCCGCGACCCGACGTCTCGGACCGGCCTAGCGGCGCTGTCGCCGCAACCGCATCACGTATCCGATGACTTCCGCAACTGCTTTATAATGTTCTTCCGGGATTTCTTCGTCGATTTCCACACGCGCGTGGAGCGCGCGTGCAAGCGGTGGGTTCTCGACGATGGGAATCTCGTGCTCCGTCGCGATCTCGCGGATGCGGAGCGCCAGCGAATCGACGCCCTTGGCGAGCACGGTCGGCGCGTTCATACCAGCTTCGTAACGCAACGCGACGGCATAGTGCGTCGGATTGGTGAGCACGACCGACGCTTTCGGCACCTGCGCCATCATGCGTCGCTTCAGGATCTCCATACGGACCTTGCGGATACGCGCCTTGATCTCGGGGCTGCCTTCGGTCTCCTTGAATTCCTGTTTGAGTTCCTCGCGCGTCATCTTGAGCCGCTGCCGCCATGAAA
>DAORNC010000004.1:32547-37803 GCA_035440785.1 Rhabdaerophilum sp.
AAGTCGAAGACCGAAAGGACGCCCGCCAGCAGCTTGAGTGTCAGGCTCCAACTCGCATCCATCATCTTGATCGGATCGAGCCGCGCGAGCGAATCGAGGCGCTCACGCTCCGGCCAAAGCACCGCGAACATCACGATCGTGACGATAGCGAACTTCGCAAGGCTCTTCCCAAACTGGACGAAAGCCTCCTTGCCGAAAATACGCTTGAACCCGCTCATCGGCGAGATGCGGTTGAGCTTTGGCGCCATGGGCTCCGGCGTCCAGAGCGGCCGGTGCATGATCATCCCCTGAGCGAGCCCCGCGACGACAGCGAAGATGAAGGGAATGCCGACGATCGCGAAATACTTCCAGGCCGAGTAATTCGCGACGCTCCTCAGCCCGCTCGCATCGAACGGCACCTGATGCGCGTTCTGGAGGAAGGCGCGCATCCCGGCCACGAAATCACCGATGCCGGTCGCCCCGGAAATCAGAAGCGCGAGCGTTCCCGCACCAAGCGCGAAAAACGTCGCCGCTTCCATGCTTTTCGGCACGTCGCCGCGCTGGATCGCCTGCTCGATGCGGCGGTCCGTAGGGTCTTCTGTTTTGTCTTCCTGGTCCTTGTCGTCCGACATCGCCTATCGCGCTCCCGGAAAGAGTTCGCGGAAGGTCGCGGCGACATGCCCCGTGAACCCTTCCATCATGAGCGACAGCACCAGGATGAGAACGACCGTGCCGACCAGAATGGTCGCCGGCATCGCGAGGAAGAACACCTGCAACTGCGGCATCATGCGGGACAGCACACCAAGACCGACGTTGAAGACGAGGCCGAAGACCAGAAAAGGAGCTGCAATCTGCACGCCGACGCCGAACGAGGTCTTTGCAACGCTGATCGCCAATTGCGCGGCATCGCCTGCGGGCGGGAGTTCTCCGGGCGAAAAGGTGCGGTAGCTGTCAACGATTCCCATCAGCGCGACGTGATGAAGGTTCAGCGCGAGAATGAGCGAAACCCCGAGAAGCGAGAGAAAGCTCGAGATCACCGCCGATTGCCCCTGATCGCCATGTGTGGGATCGAGCATCATCGTGAACGACAGACCCATCTGTTGGGCGATCAGCACGCCCGCCGTCTGCAGGCTCGACATCATGAACCGGCTCACGAGGCCGAAGGTGAAGCCGATGAGCAGTTCGCTGATCAGCAGTTGTGCGAGCGCGGCCAGGCTTTCCATCGATTTCGGCATGCCCGCCCGCACAATCGGGAGCGTCAGCAGGGTAACGAGAACCGCAAGACCGAGGCGGATCCGGGCCGGTGTGGTCCGTTCACCCAGACCGGGGATGAGCATCATCATCGTCCCGATGCGGGCGAAGACCAGCGCGAAGGCGATCGCGAATTCCGGCAGGATGGTGACGTTCATGGCCGATCATTCGATGATTCGACCCGAAAGCGCAAAATTTTCAGGCGCGAACGCCGTCAACCACCCGCGGCGATGCGGGTGGCGATCTTGGCCATATAGACGGCGAGCGCGTCCGCCATGAACGGCAGGAGCAGGAGAAGGGAGCCGAAAATGGCTGCAACCTTCGGAACGTAGACCAGAGTCTGCTCCTGGATCTGCGTCAGCGCCTGAAAAAGCGAAATGATCACGCCGACGAGCAGGCCGATCACCATCACCGGCATCCCGACCTTGAAGAAGGTCACGATAGCCTCGCGGGAGAATTCGACCAGCTCTTGTCCCGTCATCAGATCGGCATCCGCATGATTTCCTCATAGGCGGCAACGACACGATCCCGGACCGCAACCAGCGATTCCAGCGCAGCTTCGCTTTCCGCGACGGCCGTCACGACCTCGACGAGATCGGTCGGCTTGCCGGTTGCGGAACGCATCGCCATCGAATCGGCGCGCTTGCCTGCATCGTGAACCCTGCCGACTGTTGCTTCAAGCACATCGGCGAAGGAATTGCCGGATTGCCCCTGCTTGGCGATCGCCGCAACGGGGTTCGGCTGCATTTTCTGGGTCAGGGCGTAGGCGCTGGCTGCCATCCCCGGATTCATCAAGGTCTTCATGGCTTTCTCCACAAATCGGCTGACGGGTCAGGCCCGGAGGATGTCGAGCGTTCGCGCAAGCATCCGGCGGGTATTGGTAATCACATTGAGGTTGGCTTCGTAGGAACGCTGGGCTTCCCGCATGTCGAGCATCTCGATCATGGTGTCGACATTTGGCTTCTTCACGTTGCCGTTGGCATCGGCCATCGGGTGGCCGGGTTCGTAAACCGTCTTGAAATCGCTGCGATCCTTGGCGATTCGACCAAGCGCGACGGTCGAGACCCCCATCTCGCGGTCGAGCGTGTTCTGGAACGTGACGACCTTGCGGCGATAGGGATCCCCTCCCTTGGTGGTCGCGGTCGTGTCGGCGTTGGCGATATTCTCGGAGATAACGCGCATCCGCCCGGCCTGGGTGCGGAGGCCGGAGGCCGCGACGGCGAGGGTCTTGAAGAAATCCATGAGCGGGCTTCCTTATGCCTTGCGACCGAGGGCGATCTTCAGCGTGGCGAGCCCGCGCTGATAGATGTTCGCCGCCGTCTGGAAATCGATCTGGTTCTGGGAGACCTTCAGCATCTCGTTCTCAAGATCGACAGCATTGCCGGAGGGGCGCGTCTCGTAACTCGCCCCCTTGTCGGCATAGGCGCTGCTGTCGTCCCCCATGGTGATGTGCATCGGGCTCGTCGTCGTCAGCCCGTAGCTTGCCGTCGCGCTTGTCGCGGCGAGCCGGCGCGCGGCATCCGATCCGCGCGAGGCCGGATCCACGCCGAGCTGACGGATATCCTTTGGACGGAAGCCGGGCGTATCCGCGTTGGCGACGTTCTGCGCAAGCAGCTTCTGCCGGGTCTGGAGGAAGCGCATCCGGTCCTTGAGGGCGGCAAAGGTGGGCAGGTCGTGAATCATTAACACCTCGGCAAATTCGGCCGCTCGGGCCTCTGTTTGGGCAGATATTGCCGGATGTATGGTTAATGCCTGGTTAAGCAGATGGCCGGACTGTGCCATTTTGTCCGTGATCGGCACACAGGAATTCCGGTTATTAACCGCGATTAACCCCGATTTAGGCCATGAATACTCGACAGCCGTGATATTTATGGCCTGATGGGAATCGCCTTGCGACCACCCGCGCGAAAGAGAACCGGTTTACACGGCTCCTGCTCGCGATTAAGTCACGGAAAACGAGGCCGTTTCGGGAGTTGGCATGCGAAATCTGGCAGAAAAGCTCGGGCTGGGCGAAGGTTTGACATCCACCCTGGTCTGGATCGGCACATCGATCGCTCTGCTCCTGTTCGTCCTAGTGCTGGCCGTCTGGCTGGTGCGGATGCTGCGCCCCTCGCTCAATGTCGGTGGTTCGCAAGGACGGGGCGGCCGTCCGCAGCGCCTCGCCATTACCGATGCCTTCCCGCTCGACCGCGAGGGCCGCAAGCTGGTGATTGTCCGGCGCGACAATGTGGAACATCTGCTGCTGATCGGCGGCCCCAACGATGTTCTCGTCGAATCTGCCATCGTCCGCACGGAACGTGGCGCGCGCGAGCGCCCACGGGCACCGGGTGATGCAGAGCTGATCGCAGCGGCCGAAAGCGCGCTTGCCGCCGAACTTCCGCGCTCCGAGGGTGCGCCCGCCGCAGAACCACAGGCCTTGCCGCACGCCATGCCGCCTGCACCACCCCCGATGGCGGTGCCCCGGCCGGCGACACAGCCACCACCGTCAATTTCGAAGCCCCAACCGGCCCAGCCGCTCGACGACGAGTTCGAGAATGCCCTCGCCGCAATGCAGGTGGCCCAACAGCGCCAGCAGGCTCCGGCGCGTCAGGCTCCGGCTGCAATGCCCTCGGTCGCGATGCCCCCACCCGCTCAGCCGGCACCACGCGCACCGGCAGAACCCGCAGCCGAACGGTTCGCGCTGCCGCCGATGCCGGCGCCGCAACCCATCCTTCCGCCGTCACCTGTCGCCGAGGCACCCCCTGCGCCTATCCCTACGCCCATGCCCGCTCCCACGCCCGAGCCGGCGGCGGTAAGGCAGCCACCGATGAGCGAGATGGCGCGCCGTCTCAACGAGGTGCTTCAGAAACCCTTGAGCGGCACGCTGCGCCCGCCGTTCAACAAGCCGATCCCACCTGTTCCTGCAACCATGCCTGCCCCGAAGCCGCCGGAGCCGACTGCGGAAGAGCCGCCTGCTCCGCCGCCTCCGGCACCGCTCCCGAAATCGGAGCCACCACCAGCGGCAAGAGCTGAGCCTTCTGCGACGCCCACCCAGCCGAAATCCACCGATATCGAGATGGACCTCCTCGAGGAGGAGATGGCGCGGTTGCTCGGTCGTCCGCAACCACCCTCGGGTTCCGGCTCATGATTCTCCGCGTCGGCGCCGGAGCGGAATGGCGGCGGCGATCCCTCCGCCGGCTGCTGGCCTTTGTCGTCTTCCTGCTGGCGACGGCAACAGCCGTATATGCGCAGGATATCTCGATCAACTTTCAGGGGACGGGCATCACCGAGCGCGCGCTGCAGATGGTGGCGCTGCTCACGATCCTTTCGCTCGCGCCCTCGATCCTTATCATGGTCACCTCCTTCGCCCGGATCGTGATCGTGTTGTCGCTGCTGCGTTCCGCGCTGGGCACCCAATCCGCACCGCCCAACACGGTGCTGACAGGCCTTGCGCTGTTCCTCACGGCCTTCATCATGATGCCAACCTTCCAGGCCTCCTACGAGGCCGGGGTAAAACCACTGATCGCGGGCGAGATTCAGGAGCTGGAAGCCTTTGATCGCGCCGCGGCGCCGTTCCGCACCTTCATGCTGAAGCACGTGCGCTCGCAGGACCTTGAACTGTTCCTCGACATGTCCCGCCAGCCGCGACCGGCTACCCCCGAGGCGACACCGCTGACAAGCCTGGTGCCGGCCTTCATGATCTCGGAAATCCGTCGGGCGTTCGAGATCGGCTTCCTGCTGTTCCTGCCCTTCCTGATCATCGACCTTGTCGTGTCGTCGATCCTGATCTCGATGGGCATGATGATGGTGCCGCCCATCACCGTATCCTTGCCGTTCAAGCTCGTGTTTTTCGTGCTCGTCGACGGCTGGCGGCTGGTGACCGGCTCGCTGGTGCAGAGTTTCGGGGCGTTTTAGCTTTTTTCCGGCAATGGCTGCGTCACCGCGCCAGCTCCCTGCCCCAGCGCGGACTGGCGGCCATCGGGTGCGCTGCGGACCGGGCGGGCGCTGCCACCGGATTCCGGATAGCGCTGACGATAGGACGACATG
>DAORNC010000004.1:37823-43407 GCA_035440785.1 Rhabdaerophilum sp.
ATCTGCGTTCACGACCGATCGCGCCACCTCGCGGAAGGCCTGTGGTTGGGTAATGCGATCATCCGAAATCAGTTTGAAGGCACCACCATCCGGCGTCTTGATCATCCGCGCGAGATAGCGGCCCCGCAGCCGGTTGAGCGACAACGTTTCCTCTCCCAGCACATAAGCGAGCCCCGCCCGGAGCGTATCGAGCCGCTGCGTCTCGGTCAGCGCGGCATCGGCCTGCCAGGCGTCTCCCAGAACGCGTTCGTAAGATTCGCCCGCCTCACGCCAGCGCTTGCCTTTCCAGTAGATATCGGCCCGCAGGCGATCGATATCCGGGCCCTCATCGTTCGCAAGCACCTCGATCGCCAGATCGGTGCGGAAGAGATCGCCGAGCGCCCGCGCCTCAAGCAGGGTGCGCGCACGCCGCAGATCATCCGGGATATGTGCAAGGCGCGTCGATCGCAATGCAGCGAGCGCCATGACCGGCTGCCGGTTCTGGAGATGCATCACCGCGAGACGCGTCGCCACGGAAGCGCGCGCGACACCTTCGAGACGATTCTTGACCTGATGGTCGAGAATTTCGGTCGCCTCGTTGACAAGATCGAGATCATGCAGGCGGTCGGCCAAGCGGCGGGCAATCTCGTCGCCGCGCCGGCCCACCGGCATCAGCGAACGGAATTCCTGATAGATGGCCAGCGCTTCGACTTTGGAGAGCTTGTCGGCCTCGTTGTTTAGGAAGAGGTTCTCGAAACGCCGCCCCATCGCCTCTTCCATCCGGCGCGAGGCCGGGTGGTCAGGCATGATCGCGGTGGCCCGCTGGCTCGCCAGGAACGCTTCGCGCCAGCGGCCTTCCGCAGCGTAGTACTCTCCAAGCCGCTCAAGTGATTTAACCTCGACCTCGCTGCGCCGCCAGATGGCTGCCAGCGTTTCGAATTCCGCACGCGCATCCTCAAGCGCGAGCTTGCTGTCGGCAACACCCGCACTTGCCCGACCGAAACGCGCCTCGGCCTCGATGCGTCGGTCGCGCGACTGCATGGCGAGACCGTAGCTGTGGAAAGCCTCGGCGAACTGACCTTGCGATTCCGCGAGGCGTGCGGCGAGGAATTGCTGCACGTTCGGATCGCGGAAGCGAGTATCAACCCTCTCGAAAGCCAGAAGCTGCTCGCGCGCGAAGATCGGATCCTGCGCCTCGATGGCCGCGACAATGGCGAGTTGCCGGAACTCGGCCTGCAATGACTCGGGGTAACGCGCCAATTCGTACTGGGCGAGCTTGAAGTTCGCGTTGGCTTGCGGATAACGCAGCGCCTTCGCATCGACCACGGCCTGCAGGAGCTTCTGCTCGCCTTCGACAGCAATCGCGGGCTCGGACAGCAGACGTGTCGCATCCACCAATCGACCCATCATGGCCGAAGCAAAAGCGCGCAGGAAGAGAACCTGCTTGGTCGCGCCGGCCTGTCGATCATCCGTCGAGAGCACATCGAGAACCGCGAGCGCCTCGGGGTAAAGCTGATTGGCGAGATAGAACCGCGCGAGCTTGGCGCGAGCCTCGCTGCGCGTCACACGCGGGGACTCCGCGGCTGCCCGCAGGAGGTCGCGCTCGGTCTGGCGGATTGCACCGCGCGTATCCTGCGTCCATCCGTCAAGGTCGAGCATCAGCGCACGCTTCTGCTGCGGCGGTTCGACTTTCTCCTGCGGCAACGCCGAGAGGTTGAGCTTGATTTCGTGCCCGATGAGAATGGATTCCGGGTGACGTTTGATCTTCACGGCCTCGTCAATCGGCAGCACCGCGAAGCCCGCCAAAGTCGGCTCGATCGAGAATTCGGCGAAGGTCATACCCCTCGGGCTCGCCTTCTCGGCGCGCGGAACCGGCACGATCGCGAGTCGTTGGCCGGACTCCGCGTCTTCCACGAGGTGAAGCTTGCCTTCCTTCCCGACAAGCGCCTCCAGCGATTCCTTGCCGCTCTCGTCGAAGGCTCGCCGAACAGCCACCGGTTCACCGGTGAAGGATTCGGTGCCCCCGCCCGTTTTTCCACGCTGGATCACGAGATCGCGGTCCTTGCGCGCCAGCCAGAAATGTCCCTCCTGCGTGGCATTGAGGCGGATGACAGTGCCGCCCTTGACCCGGGCGATGCTGAGCCCTTCGATATTTTTTGTCAGTGCCGCCGGGATGCTCGGCATATTGAGGGATTCCTGGGTCTCGATGAGGATCATCAGGCCTTTGCCCCGCTGGACGACCGCAACCGGCGCGGCGCCAACCTCGGCGAGGCGCAGCGAGAACCCCTGCGGGTCAGCTCCCGGTTCGACCATGGTTTCGATCGGACGCTGGGCATCGAGATCCTGAATGCTGATCTTCTTCGGTCCCGCCTCCGGCGCAGCGGCGACCTTGTCTGGCGCCGAGGGCTGATCCATCACCGCGCGCGCCGCCTCCGATACCTTGGGCGGAGCGGCATCGCTCTTCGGCGTTTCGCTCTCGGCCGTATCGGCTTTTGGGTCGGGCTCGATACGGGCGCCGTCCTTACGCTCGAAATCGATCGAAAACGTATCGTCCTCACGGAATCCGCGGACGCGCAGCCCTTCGCTCGGCCGCATGCGGATGCGCAGGATGTCCTCGCCCTGCTCCACATCAACGGCCTCGATCAGTCCAGCCATGCGGGCACGGATCAGTTCGGGCTTGATGAGAAAATTGGCGTCGAATGTCAGCAGCACTTCGCCGTCGCGATCGTCGAAGGTGACCGGCGCTGTGCGTGGCATCTGGAATGTGGCGCGCTTGAATTGCGGCGCGGTGCCAATCCGGAGAGAGAGATCGCGCTTCGTCGCCCGTTCCTCGTCGAGCGCCATCTTGCGCAGGCGATCCTCCGCCAGACGTGCCCGACGAACGAGATCCTGTACGACCTCGGCCGGAAGGGCGGGCGGCAGACCGACCCAGTTCTGTGGAAGAAGATCGAGATAGAGCCGCTCGCCTGCAGGCTTCAGATCGGTGCGGTAACGCGCATTGAGACCGAGGCGCACCGAACGTCCATCGGGGTCGAGCCGGGCGATGCTGATGTAGTTCGGAAGCTGCTGGTTGATCTTTTCAAGATCGAGCTGGACCGGTTCCTCGAACTTGACAACGAGCACCGAGTTGAAAGCCTGCGTTTCCGCCTTCACTTCCTTGTCGAAGGTAAAGATGACCCGGCCATAGCCACGCATGTCTGACGCAACGACGATGCCCTTCGCAGCGAAGGCCTCACCGGCGAGCGCGGCGAGCCCAATCAGGGCCAGCAAGCCGTTGCGGAAAAGGGTGGCGGCGGCAGAACGATTACGCAACACGGGACCGACCAAGGCTCACTCAACATCAAGGTGAGCGGCATTCTAGGTCGTCATGCCTAACGGGGCCTTAATTCTGCGGTTCGGGTTGGAACGGCTTGCGTTTTTTTGGCAAATCACGGCTTGGCCGTCGGCAGGCGCGGCAGTTCCACATCCTTGGATTCGGCGACCGGTGTATCGGGCGTGATCTCGCCCGTCGCAGCCTTCCGCGCAAGAGCGACCGTCAGCTTCTCTGCCGCAGCCGGCTCCATGGCCGCGAGGATTTCCGACATCTTGCGCGGATTCATATGATCGACGAGGGTCATCAGCACTGCAAGATCGAGCCGGTCGAAGACACGGGCGGCATCTTTCGGCTTCATGTTCTCGTACATCACGACGAGCGGGCGGTAGCGGTTCTTGGCATCGGCCTGCGGATTGCCCTTGCCGAGCTGGCCTTCGAGCGTGCGCAGTTCGCCGATCTTCTCGTCGAGCTTGCGCTCGGAGAGACGCAGAAGGTTGTCACGCATTTCGAGATCGCGGTTGCGGGCTTCCAGTTCGCCGGAGCGATCCTTGAGCTTTTCGAGAATGGCACGTTCCTGCGGGCTCGGGCCGCGCGGACTTGCTGAATCGCCGTTCGGCGGCGGCAGACGGGTGCCTTCCGGTTCCATCCTTGCCTTCATCTCCGCCTTGGCCTTCTCAAGCGCAGCCTTCTCCTCTTCGGTCGGCTCCTTGGGTTTCGCCGTCGCGGCTTCGTCCTTCCTGTCTTCCTTCTTGCCGACCGAACCGGTGATGATCTCGCCCTCCGGCACCCCCTGACGCGCGATTGTGATCGTGCGCTCGAAAGTCGTCGATTTCGGATCAGGCTTGTTGAAGGTCGGCAGGTTCATCGCCATCGACATCAGCTTGATCGACAGCAACGAGACGAGACCGAACAGAAGAACCGGGAGAAGGCGAACGCTGGTCATGCCACATTGTCCCGCTGGGAAGTCTCGCCGAGGCGGGATTGCGCCTGAGTCGCCAGCGCCTGGGCCGCCGCGAGGGTCTGGTTGATGCGCGAGAGCCCCCGCCCTGCCGGTTCCTGCGCCGGCGCCTCGGCCGTCGTCGAGACGATGCGGCTGATCCGGTTCAGGATATCATCGCCGGTGCGGATCTGGTCCTCCAGATCGGCGGTGTAGCGTTCGGCCACACGAAGTCGTTCCGCGAGCGTGCGGTCGCAATCGCCGAGCGTGTGACGGAGCGAGTCGATCGCCCGCTCTGCCCGTTCGGTCGCGGCGCCGAGCTCGACGACGGTCTTGCGCATGATCTGCTCGTCCTGCCGGACAGCGCGCAGGCGGCGGTCCAGCATCACGCAATAGCCGATGGTGACGACCAGAAGGCCTACCACCATCAATTCAATGACAATCCCCAAATTGCCCATTTTATCACCTGTCACGCCGCACTGATGCGCCTTGTTCGAAAGCTGCGAAAGTCGTTCTCGACTTCTTGAGGGGTCGTGCGACCTCGATCGCCATATTGTCGCCCATTCTGCCGATTCGGCCTTGGGTGACCAGCATGTCGCCACAACGAAGGTTGACGAGCGGGTCGCCCCGCACGTCGAAGACCAATGTGTCGCCGACCTTGAGGTCGAGGACTTTCTTGACCGGCAGTTCCGTCTCATGAAGCACGACGTCGATGTCGAGCTTCGCCTGCCAGATCTCGGAGGCGAGATGCCCCTCCCAGATATGGTCGCGCCCGAGCTTCTCGCCCATGTAGCTCTGGAGGAGCAACTCGCGGATCGGCTCGATCGTCGCGTATGGCAGGAGCAGTTCGACGCGCCCGCCGCGTCCTTCGAGATCGATCGCCAGAGCGATCAGGATCGCGGCGTTGGCCGGGCGGGTGATGGAGGCAAAGCGCGGATTGGTCTCAATGCGCTCGGAGATGAACTTGACCGGCGAGAGCGGCTGGAAGGCCTGCTCGGCCTCGGAAAGCACCAGATCGAGCAGGCGCTTCACAAGGTTGGTTTCAACCGTGGTGTAAGGCCGCCCCTCGATACGGAAGTTCGAGAGCCCACGCCGCCCGCCGAGCAGCACGTCCATCACCAGATAGATCAGTTCGCTGTCGATAGTGACGATGCCGTAGTTCTCCCAGGGCTCAGCCTTGAAAACCGAGAGGATCGTCGGCAGCGGCAGCGAGGACACATAGTCGCCGAAACGAACGGAAGTCACGTCATCGAGCGAAACCTCGACGTTGTCGGAGAAGAAACCGCGCAGCGTAGTCGTGAGCGTGCGGACCAGCCGGTCGAACACGATTTCGAGCATAGGCAGGCGCTCGTAGG
>DAORNC010000004.1:43417-45365 GCA_035440785.1 Rhabdaerophilum sp.
AAACGACCGTCGAATCGACGATCGCCCGCACGCCATTTTGCTTGGATTGATCCGCGTCCTCGGGATCGAACCCGAAGATGGTATCGACCTCTTCCTGATCGAGGAACAACCCGGTGCCGAGATCGAGGTCGAGGCCCGCATCTGCGGGACGGACTTCGCTGCCGGCAGCCGCGGGGTCGTCACCCGCTTCGCCGAGAGCCTTGGCCCACTCATCGGCGAGATCGTCTTGCGTTTGATCGTTGTCAGCCACGAAATGTCTCCGCTACGCGTAAATCCGGATGATCGGACCCGTCACTGAACAAGAACGTCCTTGAAGAGGATCGCCTCCACGCGCGCGGGATAAACAGCGGCGTTGATGCGGCGAACCAGTTCTTCCTTGAGCCGGTAGAGCCCTGCCGAACCTTCGAGGTCAGAGGGACGCAGCTCGCGCAGGTAGACCTGGAAATTGTCGATGATGCGCGGCATCAGCGGCGTGATCTCGTTGACCACCTTCTGGTCCTCGACCTCAAGCGCAACTTTGAGCTTCAGGTAGACCGGCCGCTCCTGCCCTGCCTGCATCGCAAGGTTGGTGGTGATTTCCGGAAGATCGAAGAACACCATCTTCTTCTTCGCTGCACCGGCGTCGGCCTCGACCTTCTTGCCCTTGAAAAAGAACATGTAGCCCGCACCCGCACCGCCGAGCACCAGCAGCGCAGCCACCGCCATGATAATCAACTTCTTCTTGCCGCCCTTGGCCGGAGCCTCGCCGCCTTCCGGCACTTCCTCGGCATTTGCTGCGCTTGCTGCCATCGTTCCGTCCAATCCGCTTCGGTTCTTCGGGGCACGGCACCGCACATGAATCGCAATGCCTCGCTATGGGACGACCTTGGGGCGAGGATGGTTAACGAAGACTTTCATTTTTGGCCAAGGCGGCAATTTTTGCCCGATCATTTCTGCCGCATGGCAAATTCGCCCTGGAGAACGATATAATTCAGACCCGTTTATCTTTATGATTTTATTAGATTTTTATTCAAAACCCCAGCTTGGCACGCCCCTTGTTATGGTTAATGCATCGGCAAGTTCTTGCGCTGGGGAGCGAGGAGAACAGGCCATCACCGAGGAGCAAGGGGAGTACGTTCGATGGAGAACGTTCTTCTGATCGCGTTATCGCGTCAAGCGACGCTGAGGCGCGAACTGGATGTCATTGCCAACAACGTCGCGAACGTTCAGACGAACGGCTTCAAGCGCCGTCTGTCGGATAGCCGCGAATTCACGATGCCCGTCGCCTCAGCGGAAACCTTCCGCCGCGGCGAGGATCGCCGGGTTTCCTTCGTTGTCGATCGCGGCACCCCGCTCGACACCTCGACGGGCAAGATCGAACCGACGGGCAACCCGCTCGATATTGCGATCGGCGGCGACGCCTATCTCGTGGTTCAAACGCCGCAGGGCGAGCGCTACACCCGCAACGGCGCGATGATGGTCAACGCCAATGGCCAGCTCGTGACTTCCGACGGTCACATCGTGCTCGGCGAACAGGGCGAATATCAGTTCGGCGCGACCGAGAAGGACATTCGCATCGCCTCGGACGGCACGCTGTCCACCTCGAACGGCGTGCGTGGCAAGCTGCGTCTTGTGCGGTTCCAGAACCAGCAGGTTCTCGAGAACACCGGTGCCAACCTTTTTACCGCCCGTGTGCAGCCGGAGCCCGCCACTCAGGCGCGCGTTCAGGCCGGCTTCATCGAACGCTCCAATGTCAATCCGGTCGTCGAGATCAGCCGGATGATCGAAGTCACGCGTCAGTACCAGAATATCGCCAATCTGATGGGGCGGGTCGACGAGGGTCGGCGCACCGCCGTCCAGAAGCTCGGCGAACCGATCTAACCATCAACCGGGAAAAGGAATTCCACGATGCGTGCCCTTTACACCGCCGCCACCGGCATGATGGCGCAGGAAAAGAACGTCGAAGTCA
>DAORNC010000004.1:45461-46792 GCA_035440785.1 Rhabdaerophilum sp.
CCGGCTCGCCGACCTCAGACCAGAACAACATGGTCCCGGCCGGCGTGTTCATCGGCTCCGGCACCAAGGTCGTCGCCACCCCGCGCGTGATGTCGCAGGGGAACATTAGCCAGACGCAACGCACCTACGACGTCGCGATCCGTGGCGAGGGCTTCTTCCGCATCCAGTTACCGGACGGCCGCACGGCTTATGCCCGCGACGGCGGCTTCGAAACGGATGCGCAGGGACGCATCGTTACCAAGGACGGCTATCTTGTCGATCCCGGTATCACGGTGCCGCAGAACGCGACCAGTGTCTCGATCGGGTCGGATGGTCAGGTGACCGCCCTCACCCCCGGCAATACCGTGCCGCAGACACTCGGCCAGATCACGCTCGCCCGCTTCATCAACCCGGTGGGCCTCGAATCGATTGGCGACAACTACTACCTTGAAACCGCTGGCTCGGGCGCTGCGATCGAGGGCACGCCCAATTCCGAAGGCTTCGGCAATCTCCAGCAGGGCTACCTCGAAGATTCGAACGTCAACGCGGTGACCGAAATCGCCGCGATGATCCAGGCCCAGCGTGCCTACGAACTCAACTCGAAGATCATCTCGGGTGCGGATCAGATGCTGACCGCCACCTCGAATATGTTCCGGGCCTGAGGAAGGAACCTCGCCATGAAAATCCGCGCGCTTCTCATCGGAACCGCTCTCGTCGCCAGCCTCGCCGGCAATGCGGCCATCGCCGACACGCTGCGCCTGCGCGCCGAAGCTATCGTCGAGGGTGATGTCGTCCAGCTCGGCCAGCTTATAGAGGGCATGGAAAAGGGCGCGGAAATTCCCGTGTTCCGCGCGCCAGCCCCCGGCACGCGCGGCACCATCCGCGCCGACCGCGTTATCGCCGCCGCCCGTGACATGGGGATCGTCGGCGCCGACAAGATCACGCTCGGCGGCGTCGAATCCATCCGCATCATCCGTCCCGGCCGGGTCGTCTCGCGGCATGATATGCAGAACGCCATCGCCCGCGCTTTCTCGGAGCGCGGCGCCAAGGGCGACATCGAGGTCGTACTCGACGATCATCTCCAGCCGCGCCTGTTCGATCTGACCCGCACCGAGGAACTCCGCGTCGTCTCGCTGTTGAACGTCGCGCCAGGCGGCCGTTTCGAAGCGCGGATCTCGCTCTCGGGCGACACCTCCGGCGACAGCTGGGTCGTCACCGGTACCATGATGGAGACGCGCGAGATCGCAGTGCTTGCCACCGACACCGATCGCGGCGAGGCGCTTCAGAAACGCGACCTTACCCTCGTGAAGCGCCGTGTCGGCACCCTGCCGAATGATGTCGTCGGCTCTGTC
>DAORNC010000004.1:46857-48827 GCA_035440785.1 Rhabdaerophilum sp.
AAGCCGATCCTGGTTGAGAAGAACCAGGTCGTCTCCGTGATCTACGCCGCGCCAGGCATCTCGCTCTCGATGCGCGCCCGCGCCCAGTCCAACGGCTCCAAGGGCGAGGCGATCCGGGTCCAGAATCTCTCTTCCAAGCGGATCATCGAGGGTGTCGTCACGGGTCCGGCCCAGATCACGATCATCAATCCCTCGGCGCCACCACCGGTCGTCGCCGCCGCCGAAATCCAGCGTCGCTAAGTACCCTCGAAAGGCTTTCCCATGAGCACCCCCGCCCTTCATCAATTTATGCGCGCCGGCCTGATTGCGGCGGTCGGTTTCGGCCTCTCCGCCTGCGGTTCCGTAGATCGCCTCGCCAATGTCGGCAAAGCACCGAACCTCTCGGCGATCGAGAACCCGACGACGCAGCCCGGCTACAAGCCGGTGCAGATGCCGATGCCAGCACCGAAGCCGATGACCTATCACGCCAATTCCATCTGGCGCACCGGATCGCGGGCCTTCTTCAAGGATCAGCGCGCCCAGCAGGTCGGCGACATCCTTACTGTCCGTGTTCGCATCACCGACAAGGCGAACATCAACAACACAACCGAGCGCAAGCGCACCAACGCCGAGGGCGTCGACGTCGAGGGCTTCTTCGGTCAGGAGGATCGCGTTAACAAGCTCTTCGCCAAGGGCGCGACGGGCAAGGGGCTCGTCGATCTCGGCTCCAACTCTGCCTCCAAGGGCGAAGGCACGGTCAAGCGTGCCGAACAGCTCGTGACCGATATCGCCGCTGTCGTCACGCAGGTCCTGCCCAACGGCAACCTCGTGATCGAAGGCAAGCAGGAAGTGCGCGTCAACTTCGAGGTGCGCGAACTGATCGTCGCCGGCGTGGTTCGTCCCGAGGACATCGAAGCCGGCAACCAGATCGAATCGACGAAGATCGCCGAGGCTCGGATCGCCTACGGTGGCCGCGGCCAGATCACCGACGTCCAGCAGCCACGCTACGGCCAGCAGGTTCTCGATATCCTCCTGCCGTTCTGATTTCTCACGGAAAGGGCCGGCGGCCACCGGCCTTTTCCTTTCCCCGCCGCCAGAAGAGTCTCGCGTAGAAAGTCCAGCGTAACCCGCCGCGGCGGGAACGGCGCCCCATGCCCCTCGCTCCCCCCTTTGCGGGCCAAGGCGCGTCACGAAACCCTCCGGCAGCTCCTCGCCGGAGGGTTTTGCTTTTGGAGCAGACTGCTAGGGCAAAGCCCATATTGAGCATCCCGCGTCGCCCGAAGGAGTCTTGAATGGCCAAACTGAATACACTGATTGTCGATTTCTCGCGTCAGGAAATCCCGAGATTGGACGAGGCTTACCACTGGCCGCGCCCTGAAGAATTGCCGATCTGCAATTTCATTCCCCAGTTCGAGAGTGATGCGAGCGCCTGTCTCCGGCTCCGCCATGCGCTTCACAAACAATGGGTAACGAGTGCAAGCGAACGGCGCCAACTCGAACGCTGGTATGTCGCGGAATGGGGGCGTATTCGGGCAAATCGGCCGGAAACCTTGGCACTTTACTCCGAAATGACCAACCAGTGCTTGATCGAACGCGGCATGCAAGGAATCGCGAGTTGGTCGAAAATTCTAGCAATCCGGAATCCCGAAAAATATCAGATCTACGATGCACGCGTCGCGGCTTCACTGAACGCCCTGCAAATTATCGGCACGGGAACATGCGCGGAACACTTCCCGAATGTGCCCAGTCGCAACAAGGTCATTGTGGAATTTCAGCGAAAACTCGCGCCTATTCTCAGGCACAGCCAGACGGAAGCGACACGCAACCCATACCGTCGATATCTTGCTATTATTGCTTACCCTGCAACAGAATGCGCCAATCATAGCGCAGAACGGGTCGAGATGGCTCTGTTTGCGAATGCCGAGCACCTCGTACGTGAACCGCCCCCGGTTTGCCGGAGGCTCCAACTCCCAAGTAGGATGGAGCCATGA
>DAORNC010000005.1:0-4001 GCA_035440785.1 Rhabdaerophilum sp.
GCCATCGCGGTGCCGTAGGCAACGCCGGATTTGACGATATCATGAGCGAAGACCTCGCCGACCGGATCGTTCTTCACACGACCGATGAAGGCGCAGGAGGCGCCGAAGGACGCCGCACCGACGACCGTGTTCGCCGCCGAACCGCCTGAAACGATGGTCGCGGGTCCCATCGCCGCGTAGAGCTTCTCGGCCTGCGCCTCGTCGATCAACGTCATCGAGCCTTTGGCAACACCCTGCGAGACGAGGAAATCGTCCTCCGCGCGGGCGATCACGTCGACGATGGCGTTACCAATGGCGAGGATGTCGATTTCGGTCTTCATGGTGCTTGCCTTTCTTTGTCCGGCCTCGCATGGACGAAGCCGTCGGCGCGGTCAAGCACTCACGCTTCGGGCTTCGCCCGCCGAATGCGGACGTAAAGCGCGCCTTCCCCGCCATGCGCGCGACCGGCCGGCTCGTAGCCAATTACGCAGCGGCGCAGAACCGGGTCGGCCAGCCAATGCGGCACCATCCGCCTGAGCACTCCGCGCTCGTCCCCGAATGCGCTGCGCTCGGGACCACCCTTGCCGGTGATGACCAGAACCAGACGCGCGCCGCGATGATGCATCCGGTGGATGAACGCGAGGAGCGCCGCGTGAGCCTCGGCCTGTCGCATGCCATGCAGGTCGATCCGGCCGTCGATCTCGGCGCGACCCCGGCGCAGATCGCGGGCAAGGGACTTTTCGATCCCCGAAAGCGGCAGAAGCGCCCTGCTTCGGCGTGGCAGCGGCGGGACAGCGAGGTGTTCGGCCGGGCGATCCCCCGGCCCCGGCTCCGGCAGCGCCTCGGGCAGTTCCGGCAGCATCCGCCCGGGAAGAGGAACCGCCGAGCGCGCAACATGGGCCCAGAGCGCGCGATCCTCCGGAGAAATCTCCGGCTTGCGTCGCTTCGGCCGTTCGAGAACGGGAATGGAGCGTCCGCGCTTCACGATCCTATCCCTTCGGCCAGAGCACGATGAACCGGCAGGCATCGCGCACGAGCCCGGCCCGGTCACCGGCCTCCGGGCCGGTCCCCATGAAATAATCGCCACGCGCGGGGCCGACAATCGCGGAGCCCGTATCCTGCGCGATCATCAGGCGCTCGATTTTCCGGCGGCCGCCCTCGGGAGCCAGCGTTTCAACCGAAATGTGCACCGGCACGCCATAGGGCCAGATCGCCCGATCGACAGCAAGGCTCCGCCCCGTCGTCAACGGCACTCCAGCGCCACCGATCGGGCCACGATCGGGCGGCGCGGAATCGTCGCGCGCAAAGAACACGTAGGAGAAATTCTCCTCCATCAGCACCCGCCCCCCCGCGGGATTAGCGCGCAGCCAACCCATCAGACGGGCGAGCGACATTTCGCCAAGCGGGATCTCGCCGCTCTCGACCAGCTTCCTGCCGATGGAGGTGTAGGGATGACCGTTGCGGCCGGCGTAGACCAACCTCGTGGTTCGGCCATCGGGCAGGCGGAGACGCGCCGAGCCTTGCACCTGCACGATGAAGAGCTCGGCGTGATCCCTGAGCCACGCTATTTCCAACCCCTGCCCGTCGAGCGCGCCGGCCCAGATTGCAGCACGGGTTGCAAAGGGTTCGAGCCCGCTTGCCGTCCGCCGGGCCGCCTGAAGGCTTTCGTAGGGTGGCGCGATCGCTTCGCCTGACCGCAAGGTCACGAGATCCGACGGCCGGCCGAGCACGGGAACCGGGAAATCGGTGCTTGGTTTGAGTGAGGCCTCGATTACCGGCTCGAAATAAGCGGTCAGGAACCCGTTTCCGCCTTCCGGAATGATCTCGTAAGGCGCGAAATGGACCTCGAAGAAGGCGCGCGCCGCAACAGCGGTCAAACCCGCATCGAGAGCGAGCGCCCTGCGGCAGGTTTCGACAAGGGCAGGTGGAGGCGGCAGGGCCGCCCGGAGCGCCGCGCTGTTCTCGACCAATGGCCGGCATGTTTCGAAAAAGGCGGTGAAGGCGGCGGCATGATCGTCGCCCGACCAGCCCGGCAGAGCATCGAACCTGAAGGGAACCGCGCGGGTGCCGGGCGGCAGCGCCATGTCGGAGGGCGGGTTCATGGTTTCGCTCATCTTGCCCGGCGGAGAAGCCAGGGCCGCGCCCGGGGAGCAAACGGCCAGAAAGGCGAGCAGGAAAAATCCGGCCCGCCGCTTCATCGTCTCAGTGCGCGGATTCCGTGGCGATCAGCCGCCAATTGGGATCGCGAGCCGTGACCTCGCGCGAGAACGTCCAGATATCGGTAACGTCGATGACCTTCTCGGCATTGCCGTCGATGACCTGTCCGCTTGAATCGCGCGTGGCGGTGATGAGCTTGGAGTGGAAGCGCACCGTGACCTGCGCATTGCGGGCGCGGAGCATGGCATCGCTGATGTCGGCCTTGTCGATCGAGACGAACTGGGTCTCGACCTTCTCGCCACGGCTTTCGCGGTCGGCGATCGCGCCCTCGAAACCTTCGAAGACCTCGCGCGAAAGCAGATCCTTCAGCGTGCGGCGATCACCGTTGGCGAAGGCCATCACGATCATCTCGTAGGCCGCGCGGGCACCGCCGACGAATTCCTTCGGATCGAACGTCGGATCGGCTTCCATGATCTTCGAGAGCCCATCGTAAGCCGGCGCTTCCTTGGCGACGACACCGACGAGCCGGGCCTCCGGGTCAGCAGCCGGCACCGGATCACGCCGTACGCCGGGCATCGGGACGACATTGCTGCCCCCTTCGAGCGGCACGACCTTTTCAGCCTCCTCGGTCGACGGGCGACGCTCGAAGAGATCGCGCGGCGGCTTTTCCGTTCCCGTCCGCGTGCCCAGCACCGAGCGCAGCTTGTAGATCACGAAAATCGCCAAGCCGAGAAAGACAAGGGTTAGGACATCAAAATTCTGCATAGGCGGTTTCCGATCAAAGGCACGGACGGGAGACAGCGAAACGACACTATCCCATATAGGACCTGTCGCGCCGCTTCGCTATCCTTCTGATGTGAATTGCTCTTTGTTTTGCCACTCTTGATGGCGTATTTGAGGCTTCCGCGGCCCATCAAGCAAGACGAGATCCTCTTGGCGCGTTCACCGGCCTTCTCTTCCCGCCTTCTGCGCGCCGGCGTCATTCTGCTCGCGGGCTGGCTCCTGCTGGAAACGGTTTTGCTTCAGCTGATCGCTGCACGGATCGGCTGGGGGATGACTCTCGCCTTTCTCAGCGTGAAGGGCGGCGTCGGCCTGCTTCTGATCGCTGTCCTTGCCTGGCGCGGGTTTCATTCGATCCGCGCGAACGCCGCCGGGCCAGGAGAGAGAAGCCTGCGTGCCGGGTTCGGAGTCGCCAGCGGCATTCTCATCACCCTGCCGGGCGTGGTGCCGCCGCTTATCGGCATTGCCCTGTTCTCGCCCTCGCTTCAGGGGACGATTCTCGCCCGCTTCCGGCGACGCGAGCCTTCGGGCCCACCGCGCCAGATCGACCTTTCTGCCGAGGAATGGCGGGAAACACGGCGCAGAAAGCTGGCTCCGAGCCGCCGCAAGCCCAAAAGCATGGCTTGAGGCGCGGGCCGTGTCGGTGTAAGCGGTTCCACGCAAATAACGAGCGCCCACCTGACCTCCGGATCATCCGCGAGAGGAAGCGCAATCCGGAGACAGAACAAGATGGCCGAAGGCAATGGCGGCGCGCCGCTTCTCGAATCGCTGGCGCAATACGTGAAGGATCTCTCCTTCGAGAATCCGAATGCCCCGCGTTCCCTGCGTCCGCAGGACACCCCGCCCAACATTTCCATCCAGGTCAATGTGAACGCCAAGCCGCTCGCCAGTGATGAATACGAGGTCGAACTCGTGCTCGAGGGCACAGCCGGAGAGGGCGAGGGATTGCTGTTCAGCTTCGAACTAAATTTCGCCGGCGTGTTCCGGATGCAGAACATCCCGCAGGAGCACGAACATCAGGTGCTGATGATCGAATGCCCGCGGATGATGTTCCCCTTCGCCCGCGCGATCCTTGCCAATGCAGT
>DAORNC010000005.1:4080-6907 GCA_035440785.1 Rhabdaerophilum sp.
CATGGCGGAAACCGGCCAGCCGGGCAAGATGAACAGCTGATCAGTCGGGCTGATCGCTTTCGAGATACTGATTCCACAGGGCCTTCTCACCCATCTGGGCGATGAAGGCCCTGTGTTTTTCGGCCTCCTCAGGCTTCAAAAGCACGATCTCCGGCAGGTCAAGGCGCGCACCGGACGCCGGCGCGCCCAACGTGACGATTGTTTCGCCGCCTTCAGCCATCCGGCCGAATTCGCCGAGCCCCAAGCTCGACTGACGGCCCCCTGTCAGCTCTGTGTAGACTTCAGCAAGAATTTCGGCGTCCAGCAGAGCGCCGTGGCGTGTGCGGCGCGAGTTGTCGATGCCATAACGCACGCACAGCGCGTCGAGCGAGTTCTGCTGGCCGGGATGGCGCCTGCGCGCCATCGTCAGCGTATCGATCACCCGCGAAAACTCGACCAGAGGGCGCTTCACGAGTTTCAGCTCGTGATTGATGAAGCCGATGTCAAAGGACGCGTTGTGGATCACCAGTGGATCGGGTCCGATGAATTCGAGGAATTCATCGGCAACATCCCGAAAGAAGGGCTTATCGGCCAGAAAGGCTTCCGACAGGCCATGCACCGCAAAGGCCTCCGGCGACATCGGTCGCTCGGGGTTGAGGTAGCGGTGAAAGACGCGGCCGGTGAGGAACCGGTTGACGATCTCGACGCAACCGATCTCGACGAGCCGGTCGCCTCGGAGCGGATCAAGCCCGGTGGTTTCCGTATCGAGGACAATCTCGCGCATTGCCAATTCCGAAATCAGTTGCTTGCCGGTGCCAGCGCCCGCAACAGCGCGGAAATTTCCTGCTCCGCAGCCTCAAGCCCCCGCCCGGTGTCCAATATCGCATGGGCGCGGCGGCATTTCTCCACCATCGGCATCTGCCGGGTGAGAATGGCGTGGAAAAGCGCCTCTGTCATGCCCGGACGTGCCAGCGCGCGGCGTTTCTGCTCGGCCGGATCGACGACCGTTACGAGAACGGCGTCGCAGCGGCCTTGCGCGCCGGACTCGAAGAGAAGCGGGATATCAAGCACAACCAGCCGATGCCCGGCCGCTCGCGTGGCGGCAATCGCCTTCCGCTCCTCTTCATGAACCAGAGGATGTACGATCGCTTCGAGCCGCGCAAATTCCTCCGGTTTTCCCGCGACCAAAGCACCCAGCGTCTTCCTGTCGACAGCGCCATCGCGCACCGCGCCCGGAAATGCCGCCTCGATCAGTGGCACCGCCACTCCGGCGTAGAGGCGGTGCACGGCGGCATCCGCATCGTGGACCGGGACGCCGGCTTTCCGGAACATGGCGGAAGTCGTCGATTTGCCGGTGGCGATGGAGCCGGTCAGACCGAGCCGGAACATCGCTCAAGACCCCCCAAGATCGGCGAGGATATGCGCGCGCAACGCTTCATCCACCACGGGCCTTGCCCCAAACCAGCGCTCGAAGCCCGGGACGGCCTGATGCAGCAGCATGCCTAGCCCGTCGAGGGCGCGCAGGCCGCGCGCCCTGGCGGCGGCGAGAAGCGAGGTTTCGAGCGGGACGTAGACAATGTCGGCAACGATTGCGGTGGTCGGCAGCTTCTCAAGCGGCAGGGATAGTGATGGCTGGCCCTTCATGCCGAGGCTGGTTGTGTTGATGAGAACGTCTGTCTTCGACAGCAAGGTGCCGAGTTGCGACCAGTCCTCGACGGAAATGATCGTTCCGGGTCGGGCTTGGGCGATGTCGCCTGAAAGGATTCGGGCCCGTTCTGACGAACGGTTCACGATGGTTACCTCACCGACGGGTCGATTCAGCAGCGGAACGATTACGCCACGGGCAGCACCGCCTGCGCCGACGACGAGGATATTCGGGCGTTTTGCGTCCCAGCCCGGGTGTGTCGCATCGAGATGAGCGACAAAGCCGGATCCGTCGGTATTGTCGCCGTGGATGCGACCATCTTCGAACCAGAAAGTGTTGACAGCTCCGGCGATGCGCGCTGCTTCGGTCAATTCGTCGCAGGCCGCGAAGGCCTCCTCCTTGTGCGGAACGGTGACGTTACCGCCGCGATAACCCTCAAGCCGGAACATGCCGAAGGCTTTCGCCACGCTGCCCGGTTCTACCTCGCGTCGGTCGTATCGACCCTCGAGACCGAGTTTCTTCAACCAGAAGCCATGAATGAGCGGCGAGCGCGCATGGCTCACCGGCTTTCCGATGATCACGGCTTTGGGTGGGGTCGTCATGGGCGGCTCCGCTTCAATCGCCGTCAAGCCGTGCCGGAGGCGAGGCGAGAGGTCAAGGGCATCCGCTCAGGAAAGCACGAGGCCGAGTCTGCGCATGCTTGCGAGCAACGGCTGGAGCGGCAGGCCGAGGATCGTCGCGTGGTCACCTTCCGTTTTCTCGAAGAGATGGGCGCCGAGCGCTTCGAATTCATAGGCCCCGACTGTTTGGCACACCCGCTCGCCCATGCGCGCGAGATAGATGTCGAGGAAACGATCGGAAAAGGCGCGCATTGTCATTTCGGCCGTGGCGCTTCCTTCCCACAGGATCCGGCCCTCGTGGAGAAGGCATGCGGCAGAGTGAAGGTGGTGCGTCCGGCCGCGCATGGCAAGGAACTGGATTCGAGCTTCGCCGGAATTTGCCGGCTTCATGCCGAGACGACCGCCCGTTTCCAGCGTTTGATCGGCTGCGAGGATGATGGCATCCGGCCACCTTCGGGACGCCTCCAGGCCCTTGGCGCGGGCGAGCGCGCAGGCAACTTTCCGGGGGCAGGCTTTCTCGGCAAGGAGCTGATTGGCAATGGCTTCTTCATCAAGCGCTACCGGCTTCGCGAGAACGGGAATA
>DAORNC010000005.1:6918-10783 GCA_035440785.1 Rhabdaerophilum sp.
GCCGATTCCAGCAGCAACCGGCGGATGGCGCTGCCCGAAGCCAGCACGAGCGGTCCGGGCCCGAGCCAGAAATCTCCGCCTCCGCTCATGCGATCTCCTGGGCGGCCTTGTGCGAGCGGTAAAGATCGATAATCGCGGCGGCGGTTTCCTCGATTGAACGGCGCGTAACGTCGATAACAGGCCAGTCGTGCCGGTCGAACAGCTTTCGCGCCTCGGACACCTCCTCCGCCACGGCTCGCCTGTCGATGTAGGAGGAATCCTTGTCGTTGGCGTTGAGCGCGAGCATCCGGTTCTGGCGGATCTGGACGATGCGCTCGGGCGAGGCGACCAGACCCACGACGAGCGGGTGCCTCAGTAGAGGCACGATCGACGGCAAGGGAACATGCGGCACCAGCGGTATGTTTGCTGTCTTGATCCCCCGGTTGGCGAGATAGATGCTGGTCGGCGTCTTGGATGTCCGACTGATGCCGATCAGCACGATATCGGCCTGGTCGAGATTTTCCGTCATCTGTCCATCGTCATGGACCATCGTGAAATTCAGCGCATCGATCCGCCGGAAATAATCGGAATTGAGGACGTGCTGCGCGCCGGCACGCGGTGTCGTCACAACGCCCAGATAAGACTGGAACAGATTATGGACCGGCTCCAAGACCGAAAGGCTGGGGCAGCTCTGTTCCTCGCAGGCCGATTGCAGCTTCTTCGCGAGGTTCTGATCGACCATTGTGTAGAGAACGATCCCGGGCTCATTCTCGATCTCGCTGATGACCCGATCCAGTTGGCGCTCGGATCGCACAAGAGGGTAGACATGCTCGATCGGTGACAGACCGGAATAGAGTGCGGCGGCGGCCCGGGCGACGGTGATCAGCGTCTCGCCGGTCGAGTCGGAAACGAGATGAAGATGGAAGAAATTACGGCCCATGGGATGATCCATCGCATTGCGAGACAGCGTTTTCAACCGAGTTGCGCACAGCCTTGTTCGTGGTTGTGCGTGACGCGCGGAAATCCGCCCAAATCTGCTTCTACGCTGGCCGCCCTGTTGAAAATCGTCCGGAATTTCAACACCCGAACGAATGGGGGATCGTCATTGTGAATTACGGGAATTAGATGATTATCGGGAAAGGAATAGCCTTCTTGTTTTAAAAGCCTGATATTTCAAATTGATACGTCTATCTTATCCATTACCGGAAGCGAAACGAATCGCTCCTCCAGCTTTGCCTCTTGTGGATGGAATGCGAATGTCACAAAAGGCTGCTCAAGACATAAAAACAAACAAGAGAAGAATCCTTTTCTCTTCTTTTTGATTGGAATTGCCGTGAAGCCCTTTCTCGATCTCTTCCGTAACCCGGAGGCTCCGAAACGGCCTCCACTCTGGATGATGCGGCAGGCTGGGCGCTATCTGCCGGAATATCGGGAAATCCGCGCAACTGCGAAGTCCTTCCTCGACTTCTGCTACACGCCGGAGCTTGCGATCGAAGCGACGCTTCAGCCGATCCAGCGGTTCAGGTTCGATGCCGCGATCATCTTTTCGGATATCCTCGTGATCCCGGATGCGCTTGGTCAGGGCGTACGCTTCGCCGAAGGCGAGGGTCCGAGGCTGGATGCGCTCGCGGGTGCGGACGCGATCCACGCGCTGCCCTCGATGATCGATCTAACGAAGCTCCAGCCTGTTTACGAAGCCTTGCGAGGCACCCGGGCGGCGCTACCGAAAGAGACGGCGTTGATTGGTTTCTGCGGCGCGCCCTGGACCTTGGCGACCTATATGATTGCGGGACGGGGGACGCCGGATCAGGCACCGGCACGAAGCTTCGCCTATGCGGAACCGGACGCTTTCGCTCTGCTGATCGGGAAGCTGGTGAGGGCCTGCGTCGATCATCTCGTGGCGCAGATCGAAGCGGGCGCTGAAGCCGTGCAGATTTTCGATTCCTGGGCTGGTCCCCTTCCGGAGCGCGAGTTCCGGGCATGGTGCGAGAAGCCTGTGGCGGATATCATTGCTGGTATCCGGGCCAGCTATCCGGATGTGCCGGTGATTGCCTTTCCGCGCGCGATCAGCGGTGGATTCGCTCGGTTTGCGGCAGAGATCCGACCGAATGCGATTGGGCTCGATACGGCGGCCAGGCTGGACGAAGCGCGGAAGACAATCCCGTCCGATATCGTGACCCAAGGCAACCTCGATCCGCTGGTTCTGGTTGCCGGCGGAGCGGCACTCGACCGCGCGATCGACGATATCCTCGACGCGACGCACGGGCGGCGCCATATCTTCAATCTCGGGCATGGTATCTTGCCGCCGACGCCGATCGCTCACGTCGAGCGCCTCGTCGAGAGGGTGCGCGGATGATAGATCTCTGGATCAAAGCGCTCCATGTCATCGCTGTCATTTCGTGGATGGCAGGGCTGCTCTATCTGCCGCGCCTGTTTGTCTATCATGCGACGGAATCGGTTGGTTCCGAGGCGAGCGAGCGCTTCAAGGTGATGGAGCGACGGCTTTTCCGATTCATCATGAGGCCGGCGATGGTTGTCGCCTGGGGGGCAGGCCTCTGGCTCGCTTGGTCGAGTTTCGGGTTTCGGGGGGGATGGCTTCACGCCAAACTGTTGTTCGTGGTGCTCCTGACCATTCACCATGAGATGCAGGGCCGGTGGCTCGGGGAGTTCGCCGAGGACCGGCGTGTGCGCTCGCAGCGTTTTTTCCGCGTTCAGAATGAGATCCCGACCTTGTTGATGGTTGGAATCGTCATCTTTGTGGTCGTGAAGCCGTTCTGAAGTCCTTAGACCGAAGTTGTTCTTGTGGTTTCATTTGAATCGCGCTAACAGCGCGGCAACGAGAGGGTCCCCCGATCTGCGGACCCGACTCAACAGGTTTCGGGCCAAGGGCCCATCCGCAAATCCTGGGTCCTTCCAGTGTATCCCGTGTGCCGCCAAGCGGTGCGCTGAATTGCAACAATCAAGAAAACAAGGTTACTGCTCCATGCCTGAGATCAAGCTGCACGACCTCAAGCGGAAATCGCCGACAGAGCTCCTCGCCTTTGCCGAGGAGCTGGAGGTCGAGGGCGCCAGCACGATGCGCAAACAGGAATTGATGTTTGCGATTCTCAAGCAGCTCGCAGCCAGCGATACCGATATCATCGGCGAGGGTGTCGTCGAGGTTCTGCAGGATGGGTTCGGCTTCCTACGCTCGCCGGACGCGAACTATCTCGCCGGGCCGGACGATATCTACATTTCGCCGGCCCAGATCCGCCGTTTCTCATTGCGCACGGGCGATACGGTGGAAGGTCAGATCCGGTCGCCGCGGGATGGCGAGCGCTATTTCGCGCTGCTCAAGGTCAACACGATCAATTTCGAGGATCCGGAGAAGGCCCGGCACAAGGTCCATTTCGACAACCTCACACCGCTCTATCCCGACCAGCGCTTGCGGCTCGAGCATGGCGATCCGACCCGGAAGGACATGTCTGCGCGCGTCATTGATATTGTCTCGCCGATCGGCAAGGGCCAGCGCGCGCTGATCGTCGCGCCGCCCCGGACCGGCAAGACGGTGCTGCTGCAGAATGTTGCGCAGTCGATCACCACAAACCACCCGGAATGCTATCTCATTGTTCTGCTGATCGACGAGCGCCCGGAAGAGGTGACCGACATGCAACGCTCCGTTCGTGGCGAGGTCGTCTCCTCGACCTTCGACGAACCTGCTGCACGCCATGTCCAGGTTGCCGAAATGGTGATTGAGAAAGCCAAACGGCTCGTGGAACACGGTCGCGATGTGGTTATCCTGCTCGATTCGATCACCCGCCTCGGCCGCGCCTACAACACGGTGGTGCCGTCATCGGGCAAGGTTTTGACCGGCGGCGTCGACGCCAACGCCCTGCAGCGGCCGAAG
>DAORNC010000005.1:10800-15120 GCA_035440785.1 Rhabdaerophilum sp.
CTCACCATCATCGCGACGGCACTTATCGATACGGGCTCTCGTATGGACGAAGTGATCTTCGAAGAGTTCAAGGGTACAGGCAACTCGGAAATCGTGCTCGACCGCAAGGTGGCGGACAAGCGCGTCTTCCCGGCGCTTGATATCCTCAAATCCGGCACCCGGAAGGAAGAGCTCATCACGCCGCGTGAGCAGTTGCAGAAGACCTATGTCCTGCGCCGTATTCTCAACCCGATGGGACCGCAGGACGCAATCGAGTTCCTCCTGGATAAGCTTCGACAGACGAAGCAGAACTCTGATTTCTTCGATTCCATGAATACGTAAGACGATTCGATTCGTCACCGTTTCGATTCAACGGGAGCGTTGGATGGAAGCCGAAACCATCTTCGCGCTTGCAAGCGGCGGCGGTGTCGCCGGTGTCGCCGTCGTGCGGATATCGGGACCTCGCGCACGGGAAGCGCTTGAGCGGTTCTGCGGCGGTGTTCCCCCTTCGCGGAAGGCTGCGCTTCGCTCGATAGTAGATCCGCGATCCGGCAGGGAAATCGATTCGGGTCTGATCCTGTTTTTCCCCGGCCCTGCGAGTTTCACCGGCGAGGATGTTGTCGAGCTTCAGGTCCACGGGAGCCGAGCCATCGTGAGGGAGTTGCTTGGATGTCTCGGTGATCAGCCCGGTTTCAGAGCCGCTGCCGCGGGCGAGTTTACGGAGCGAGCATTCCGGAATGGCAAGATGGACCTCCTCGATGTGGAAGCGCTTGGCGACCTTCTGGAAGCTGATTCGATCATGCAGGCGCGCTTCGCACGGGAGGCGCAGGCCCGTCTGAGGGTGAAAGGCCAGGATTGGCGGCGTCGTATCATCGAGTTGAGAGCCCTGACCGAAGCTTATATCGACTTCTCGGACGAGGACGACATAACGCAGTATGGGGCGGTGGAAACGGCACCATTGGCCGCAGCGCTCGCCGAGGAACTTTCCCGGGTGATAGCAACATTCGAGCAGGGTGAAAGGATGCGTCACGGCCTTCGAGTTGCCATTCTCGGTGCGCCGAATGCGGGGAAATCGAGCCTGCTCAATGCACTGGCGCGGCGCGATGCGGCCATCGTATCCAGCCAGGCCGGGACGACTCGCGACGTTGTCGAGATTCACCTGGTCCTTGGGGGATATCCAGTTGTTCTGTGGGATACGGCCGGGTTGCGGGAGGCCGCCGATTTGATTGAACGGGAGGGAGTTCGGCGGGCGTTGCAACGGGCAGCGGAGGCTGACTTGAAACTCTGGCTCAGCGCGGCGGATGATCCGCAGGACCCTCTGATTGACGGCTGTCTGGTTGTCGTAACGAAGGCCGATCTGATCGATTCGAATACGATACGACTCGAGAAAGCGGTCGTGATTTCAACGGAAACCAAATTCGGGATCGATCGGTTGATCGCGCTCATCGAAGAACGGGCGAGCGCCGAACTGAATCTCGGCGATGATATCATGGTAGCGCATGAGCGACAGAGAAGCCGACTGATCCGGGCCAGGGATGCGGTTCTGCGTTACATTGGAATTCCGGTTGATGCCTTGGAATTGCGGTCAGAGGAACTGCGCCACGCCGAGGCGGCATTGGAGTCCTTGGTAGGCCGGGTAGGGTACGAGGATGTTCTTGGAGAGATTTTCTCCCGCTTCTGCATTGGAAAGTAGAGGTGTTTCACGTGAAACACCGGAAGGAGCTCGTCATGCACTATGACGTCATCGTTGTTGGAGGCGGCCACGCCGGAACGGAAGCTGCCACCGCCGCCGCTCGGGTCGGCGCGAAGGTTGCCTTGATTACCCATTCGAGGGGAACAATCGGCGTCATGTCGTGTAACCCGGCCATCGGCGGCCTTGGAAAGGGCCATCTGGTACGGGAGATCGACGCGCTTGACGGTTTGATGGGTCGGGCGATTGATCGGGCAGGCATCCACTTCAAGATGCTTAACCGCTCAAAGGGGCCCGCGGTGCGAGGACCGCGAGCGCAGGCCGATCGCAAACTTTATCGGATGGCGGTTGTCGACTTGCTCACCAGCTTTCCCGAAATCGACATCGTCGAAGGCGAGGTCACCGATGTCGGCATTCGTGACGGTCGAGTCACTTCCGTATCGATAGCCAATCGTCAGGACCCCTTAGAAGCCGGCGCTGTTGTTCTGACAACCGGCACGTTCCTTGGCGGTGTAATTCATATCGGCGGGGAGTCTACGCCTGGGGGAAGGGTAGGCGACCGCCCCAGTCTTCTGTTGGCTGAGCGGTTGAAGGAGCTTGATATCCGTACAGGCCGTCTGAAGACAGGAACGCCCGCCCGACTGGATGGCCGTACGATAGACTGGGAACGCTGTGAAAAGCAGGAAGGCGATTCGGTTCCGGAACCATTTTCATATCTAACGACTGCGATCACGAATCGCCAAATTGCGTGTGGAATCACCCGAACCACGACAGAAACGCATCGCGTAGTCGAGGGTAATCTGGCGCGCTCGGCGATGTACTCGGGAAAGATCGAAGGACGCGGTCCTCGGTACTGTCCATCGATCGAGGATAAGATCGTGCGGTTTGCGGACCGGGAATCGCACCAGATTTTTCTCGAACCGGAGGGGCTCGACGACGACACAGTTTATCCGAATGGGCTTTCGACTTCTTTGCCACGCGATGCGCAGGAAGCGATGATTGCATCGATCCCAGGGCTCGAAAGAGCGCGTATCATTCGGCACGGCTATGCGATCGAATACGATTTCGTTGACCCACGCGAACTTTATCCGACGCTGGAACTGACGAAAGTAAGAGGACTTTTTCTGGCTGGCCAGATAAATGGCACGACCGGCTACGAGGAAGCAGGTGCGCAGGGGCTGGTTGCGGGCCTTAATGCAGCGCGATGCGCTTCGGGGCAAGGCGGTGCCGAGTTCTCGCGGCAAGAGTCGTACATTGGTGTTATGATCGACGACCTCACACGATTTGGCGTGACAGAGCCTTACCGGATGTTTACGTCCCGTGCGGAGTTCAGGCTGTCTCTGCGTGCCGATAACGCTGACATGCGGCTGACCCCCCGGGGCATCGACTTTGGGTTAATCGGGTCCGAGCGAACGGAGTCGTTTCGCATGAGGGCCGAAACGGTGGAGCGGTTCCGCTCGCTGTTGCGTGCGATCGACGTCAGCCCGAAGCGAGCCCGTGAAGTCGGGATCGACGTGAATCACGACGGAGTGAGGAGGAGCGGCCTCGATCTACTGTCGCTTCCGGGCGTCACAATCCCGGATCTGCTACCGTTCTCTCCCGAACTTGAAGGATGTCCGATTTGGGCGAAAGAGTTGTTGGAGACCGAGGCATTGTATCGCGTCTATCTTGATCGACAGCGGGTCGATATCGAGCGCTTAAACCGCGACGGTGCAATGCATATCCCGGAGCTTCTCGACTACGCCGCATTGAAGGGTCTATCCGGAGAGCTCAGGGGTAAACTTGAATCGATTCGCCCCCGAAGCATCGCCGATGCCTCGCGCATTGAAGGCATGACGCCGGCAGCGCTCATTCTGCTCGCGGCGGTCGTTCGACGTGCGGAGAAAAGCAATGTCGCATGACGGCGGTATTGCCGATGCAGCGACCCGGAGCCGGTTGGCAGGGTTCGGTGTTTCACGTGAAACACATGGTGATATCGACCGATATGTCGCTCTGCTTCTGCAGTGGCAAAGCCGGATCAATCTGGTCTCGCCGAACACCCTGTCGGAAATCTGGGACCGCCACATCGTTGACAGCGCCCAGGTATTTGCCTTGCGGCCTGAAGCGGGGATCTGGCTCGATCTGGGCTCGGGCGGCGGTTTGCCAGGTATCGTCACCGCCATCCTTGTCAAATACCGAGGCGTCGGGCGGGTTCATCTGGTCGAGAGCAACCAAAAAAAGGCGGCATTCCTCCGGTATGTAACGCAGGACCTCGCCCTCCCTGTCGAGGTTCACGCCTGCCGCATCGAGGATTGCATCGAGCGTATCCAACAGCCGGATATCGTGACAGCACGAGCTTTAGCGTCCTTGGACACGTTGGTCGGCTACACCAATCTCCTGTTGAAAAGGGGTGCTGTTGGCCTGTTTCCTAAAGGTCGCGATCATCAGGAGGAATTGACCGAGGCCCTACGAAACTGGCAATTCTCATACACGCTCCATCCGAGCGCGACGGATCCAAAGGCGCGGATCATCGAGGCGAGTTTTCCGAAAGCTTGAAAACCTTCGTTTTCTTGCGTTCGGCACCTCGAAATAGGGTCTTCCGGACAGAAGAAAGCGAGATCGACCAATGAAACCGCGGGTTTTGACCATTGCCAATCAGAAGGGTGGCGTTG
>DAORNC010000005.1:15130-16621 GCA_035440785.1 Rhabdaerophilum sp.
AAAGACAACCCCCGCCATCAATCTGGGGACTGCGCTTGCCGCGATTGGCGAGCGGGTTCTGTTGATCGACCTCGATCCGCAGGGGAATGCCTCCACCGGTCTGGGAATCGAAAGCCGCGTGCGCAAGCTTTCTGCCTTCGATGTATTGATGTCCGAGACAACGGTCATTGAGGCTGCGGTGCCGACCGACGTTCCGCGCGTTTCCATCGTCCCGGCTACCATGGACCTCCTCGGCGCGGAGATAACGCTCGCGGCGCAGCGCGACCGGACGCATCGTCTCAAGGCAGCAATCGATGCGCTGCCGGACGGAGCTTATTCCTATATCCTGATCGACTGTCCGCCATCACTGAACCTTCTGACGATCAACGCAATGGCGGCGGCGGACGGTGTTCTCGTTCCGCTGCAGTGTGAATTCTTCGCGCTTGAGGGTCTCAGCCAATTGCTGAAGACGGTCGATCAGGTGCGCGCGACGGTCAATCCCGCGCTTGAAATCCAGGGCGTGGTTCTGACGATGTTCGATCCGCGTAACAATCTCGCCAGCCAGGTGATCCGCGACGTGCGCCAGTTTCTCGGGCCTAAGGTGTTCGAAACCGTCATTCCTCGCAATGTCCGTGTTTCGGAAGCGCCCTCCTACGGGAAACCCGTGCTTCTCTACGATCTCAAATGTGCAGGCAGCCAAGCATATCTGAAGCTTGCGTCCGAGATCATCCAGCGCGAACGGCTGCTTCAGGCGGCCGAGTGAGGAGCGGAGTCATGGCTGACGAGAACAACAACTCGCGTATGCGTCTCGGCCGAGGCCTAGCCGCGCTTCTTGGAGATGTCGGTTCGGAGATGCAGGCCGAGCATCGCAACCGGGCCCAGCGGCGCGTTCCCATAGAATTTCTGCGCCCGAACCCTCTGAATCCACGTCGGAATTTTCCTGAAGTCGAGCTGGAGGAGTTGGCCGCTTCGATTCGGGAGCGTGACATTATTCAGCCAATCATCGTCCGAGGCGTCACCGGGATTGCCGACGCCTTCGAGATCATTGCGGGCGAACGACGTTGGCGTGCGGCCCAACGCGCGGGCCTGCACGATGTTCCGGTTGTGATTGTCGAGGCCGATGATCGTCAGGCCCTCGAATTCGCCATCATCGAGAATATCCAACGCGCCGATCTCAATCCGATCGATGAAGCGCGCGGATATGAAAATCTCATCGCGCAGTTCGCCTATACACAAGGCGACCTCGCCAAGGTGATGGGTAAGAGCTGCAGCCATGTTGCCAACACGTTGCGGCTTGCGCGTCTGCCAGAGACTGTCAAGGAGAAGGTTGTCGCTGGCGCCCTGTCCGCCGGTCATGCCCGCGCATTACTGGCAGTTGCGGATCCCGAAATGGTTGCCCGCCGGATTATCGATCAGGGTCTGACGGTACGCGATGTCGAGAAAATCGGCCAGCGGGAGGCCGAGGGGAGCGATCAACCCGCCGGGCCGCGCAAGGCCGTCGTTCGGGACGCT
>DAORNC010000005.1:16729-19702 GCA_035440785.1 Rhabdaerophilum sp.
CGCTATCGCACCTTGGAGCAGCTCGAGATCCTGAGCCATCGGCTAGCGCAGAGCGGTTCACCGACGACGTGAGGCCAGTGCCAGGCTCCATAAGGCCCGGACAACGATGATTTCTTCCAGCGCCGGCGCTTTCCGGCTCTGGAACTGTGCGTTGGCCAATGTTTCGATCGCACGATTCAGTGTAGCGGCATCCCATCGGCCAATCTGGGCCCGGACCCTATCAATTCGGCGAAAGAACACACCTTCGCTTTTCAAGGCCGTATCCAGCGAGTCATGAGAATTATTTACAAGTTTTTTCAATAACATGGCGTGGTTTATCGCTAGAAGGATCAGGCCGGACGGATTGATTCCCTCACGAAACGACCGCAGCGCGACATGCTCGATCTCCTCAAGTTTACCTTCGAAGGCGAGATCGACAGGATCTGTTCCAGTCAAGCTCGACGAGTCCGTGATGAGCGCGTCAATGTCCGCGACATCGACCACCAGACGGTCCTGACTGTAAAGAATCAGCTTGTCGATCTCGTTTTCGGACAGTGCGAGGTCGCTTCCGAGCAGTTCCGCGAGATAGGAGCGAGCGGTCGGCGTAATGGTCAGGCCGGACTCGCGGATACGAGCGTCAATCAACTCGAGGATATCCTGGTGGCTGGGTGCGTAGCAAGCGATGGCGGCGGCATCGGCACTCTTCTCGACCGCGACGCGCAGCGGGGAGGACTTGCCGAGATCGTCCGCGAGAAGAAGTACTGTCGCCCCCAAGGGAGGTGCTTCGAGCAAGGGCTGCCAGGCATCCTTGCGAAGCTTGCCGGCGTTGGCGACGGTGATGACCCGCTTGTCGCCGAAAAGGCCAATGGCATTGGCCTCGTCGAGAAGTCTGACAGGATCGGCGTTGATCGATTCGGCATCGAAATCAACTCGGGCAAGATCGTCGGCTTTCGCGCCGAGGATCGTGTTGCGGATGTCGCGGGTGCGGACGCGAACCGAGCCTTCATCCGGGCCGAAAACGAGAATGATCGGGGTGTCACGGCATCCCGTCGCGACGAACCTTCGGACGTCGCCTGCGCGGATGACGCTCATGCTGAATGCCTAGTTCTCGTTGCCGGGCTCAGCGGCGGGTGCATCGGGATCCGGCTGCGAGAGTTCCGGCACCGAACGCGGCCCGATCGATCCTTCCCGCGCCAACGCTGTGGTGACGATGATGCGTAGGCGCTCAGCCAGCGACTTCGCAACCTTCTGCTGGGCGTCGCGCTCCGCACGCAGCGTTGCGAAGCGGAGCTGGGAGCGATCGAAGGACGCCGACGCGAAAGTCTTGCCGGAAGCCTTGATCTTGCCGCCGTCCTGCTGGTCGGTCAGCACATAGACGGCCTCGATCTGGAGTGTCGCGATTTGCGCGCGTCCGGTGGAGGCGTCGATGATGCTCGATGCCTTCGATTGTTGCGTCTTGACGCTGAGCAGATAACGACCGCTGACGGTGGGTTCATCGCCTCCGGTGAAGAGGAAGTCGAGTTCGGATTTCAGCACGTAGCCGAGATAGCCCTCGACATTCGCGACCCGCACCTCTTTGAGAAGCGGCGCTATCCGTGAGCCTCCGCCCGTTGCACCGAGATGCGGCGCATGAACCGGCTGAATGCAGCCCGACAGTCCGGTCGCGAAAGCGAGTGGCAGGGCAAGAAGCAGCAAGGGTTTGCGGATCATGCGAACTCCCGTTTCAAACGACTATATTCACGATCCGCTTTGGAACCACAATGATCTTGCGGATAGTCTGGCCGGCAAGCGCTGCGGCGATCGCCGTGTCCGCCCGCACGATCGCCTCGACCGCGCCAGCGTCCGCTTCGGCGGGAACCTCGATATCGCCCCGCTTCCTGCCGTTGATCTGCACCGGGAGAACGAGGCTCGCTTCCGCGACCAGCGCAGCATCCGCAATCGGCCAGAGCGCGTCGGCAATAAGGCCCGTACCGCCGAGTTCCTTCCAGCATTCCTCAGCCAGATGCGGCATCATCGGCGCGAAGAGCTGCACCATGATCCGCGTTGCCTCGCGGATCGCATAGCCGTTCCCTGCGGCATCCTTTTCCGCGAGCGCTGCCGACAGGGTATTCGACAGATCGTGGATATGGGCGATGCAGCGATTGAATCGCAACCGTTCCAGATCTTCACCCACGGCAATGATCGTCTTGTGCGCGGCCTTGGTGACGGCATGGGGGGCGGAGCCCGTCGGAGCCGCATCTGGAACTTCGATCGCCTCGCCGACGATGCGCCAGACTTTTTGCAGGAAACGGCCTGCGCCCTGCACGCCCTCCTCGGACCAGATGACGTCACGTTCGGGGGGGGAGTCGGAGAGCATGAACCAGCGGGCGCAATCCGCGCCGTAGCTGGCAATAATATCGTCAGGATCGACGACATTCTTCTTCGACTTCGACATCTTCTCTATGGAACCGATCGTCAGCGGCTTGCCGGAAGCGATCTCGATCGCGCGGCGCTCACCGTCGACAGCCTCTATGCGGATATCCGCCGGCGGAACCCAGTTCCCGGCATCGTCCTTGTATGTCTCGTGAACGACCATGCCTTGCGTGAAGAGGCCGTCGAACGGCTCAGAGAGATTCGCATGCCCGGTTTTCGTCATCGCACGGGTAAAAAACCGCGAGTAGAGCAGATGCAGGATCGCGTGCTCGATGCCGCCGATATACTGATCGACCGGCAGCCATTTCGCGATGGCGGCCGCGGTTGTCGGCTCATCGACGTTAAACGGGTCGGTGAAGCGCGCGAAATACCATGAACTGTCCACGAAGGTGTCCATCGTATCGGTTTCGCGCCGTGCCTTCCTCCCGCATTGCGGGCAATCGACATGCTTCCAGGTCGGGTGCCGGTCGAGTGGATTGCCTGGCACGTCGAAGGTGACGTCATCCGGCAGCTTGACCGGCAGATCCTGGTTCGGAACCGGAACGGTGCCGCATGCCTCGCAATGGATCACGGGAATCGGGC
>DAORNC010000005.1:19780-25917 GCA_035440785.1 Rhabdaerophilum sp.
ATTGCCGAACGATTCGCTTTCGAAACGCCTCGTGACCGCCTCCTTGGCCTCGGCTACGCTCATCCCGTCCATGAAACCGGAATTGAACAGAACACCATCTTCTACCGTCGGCGGGGTCTTGCGGTCGAACGCGGTATTGGCCTCGGCATCCGTCATGCCCGCGGGGCGGACGACCGGCTTGATCGGCAAGTCATAGGCAATTGCGAAGTCGTAGTCGCGTTGGTCGTGGGCAGGGCAGCCGAAGATCGCACCGGTGCCGTAATCCATCAGGATGAAATTCGCGACATAGACCGGGACTTTCCATGACGGGTCGAGCGGATGCTTCGCACGAATTCCGGTGTCGAAGCCCCTCTTCTCGGCGGTTTCGAGCGCGGCCTGCGAGGTGCCCATGCGGCGGCATTCCTCGATGAATGCCTGAAGCGCGGGGTTCTTCTCGCCGGCGGCCTTCGCAATCGGGTGGTCGGCCGCGACCGCCATAAATGAGGCGCCGTAGAGCGTATCCGGACGTGTCGTATAGATCTCGATTTCGTCGAAGCCCGCCGGCGCGGTTGAGGATACCAGCGGCCAGCGCAGCATCAGCCCTTCGGAACGGCCGATCCAGTTCGCCTGCATCAGGCGGACTTTTTCCGGCCAGCGTGCGAGGCCATCGAGCGCGGAAAGAAGCTCTTCGGAATAGTCCGATATCTTCAGAAACCATTGGGTGAGTTCGCGTTGTTCGACCAGCGCGCCTGAGCGCCAGCCGCGTCCGTCGATCACCTGTTCGTTGGCGAGTACCGTCTGGTCCACCGGGTCCCAATTGACCTTGGATGTCTTGCGTGCCACCAGCCCCGCCTTCAGGAAGTCGAGGAACATGCGCTGCTGGTGCTTGTAATAGGCAGGGTCGCAGGTTGCGAATTCGCGCACCCAGTCGAGGGAAAGGCCCATCGACTTGAGCTGGCCCTTCATGGTGGCGATGTTGGCGTAGGTCCAGGTTGCGGGGTGCGACTTCTTTTCCATCGCCGCGTTTTCCGCCGGCATGCCGAAGGCGTCCCAGCCCATGGGATGGAGTACGGCGTGACCCTTGGCGCGGCGGTAGCGCGCAACGACATCGCCCATCGCATAGTTGCGGACGTGACCCATGTGGATGCGGCCCGAGGGATAAGGGAACATTTCGAGCACATAATATTTCGGACGCGGATCGTCGGTCCGGGTCTCGAAGACCTTTCCGTCTTCCCAGACCTTCTGCCAGCGGGTTTCGGCTTCGCGGAAATTGTAACGGCTCGAGCGCATGGGCGTTTTATCGACTGGGTCTTTATGTTCGCGGGGCAGATGAGCCCGCGCGGCTTCCTGAGATATCCGAACGCCGCGTCAGCCAAATCACCGGCAGATAACGGCAAATCCGATTGGGTATGGACATCATTCCGCCTTTGGGGTCAACGGAGATTTGTTCGGCGACCGCGTGCGAGGGAGAGTTTTCAATGACGGAGGATCATTCCACGGCTGGCGATGTCGCCGCAAACCTTGCGGCGGTTCTCGCCGATATCCGGCGCAGCGAGAGCGATCATGAGCGTGAGGCCGGCACCGTTCGGCTCGTCGCGGTTTCGAAGACCAAGAGCGCGGCCGAGATCCGGCCGGCGCTCGAAGCCGGGCAGCGCGTTTTTGGTGAAAACCGCGTGCAGGAAGCGGAAGCGAAATGGCCAGCGCTGCGGACCGCATTTCCCGACGTAGAGCTGCACTTGATCGGCCCGCTCCAGACCAACAAGGTGCGCGAGGCCGTTGAATTGTTCGATGTGATCGAGACGCTCGATCGCGAGAAGCTTGCCTACGCGCTCGCCGAGGAACGGGCCAAGCGCGGACGCTGCCCCCGCCTGCTCGTTCAGGTAAACACCGGCGAGGAACTGCAGAAAGCCGGGATCGCGCCGGCGGATGCCGATGCTTTCATCCGCCTTACCCGCGACGAACTGCAACTTCCGATCGAGGGGCTTATGTGCATTCCGCCGATCGACGAACCACCCTCGCCACATTTCGCGCTGCTGGCCAAGATCGCGCGACGAAACGGGCTCTGCGTGCTCTCGATGGGGATGAGCGCCGATTTCGGAGCCGCGATCCAGGTCGGCGCGACGCATGTGCGGGTGGGGAGCGCGATCTTCGGCGCCCGCCCGCCGCATCGTCAGAACGGCTGACCACTCACCGGATCAAGAAGCGAGTGTGCCGGTCCATGCGCTCGAGCAGAAAATCCACCCGACGCGGCTCGATGGCGATGCAGCCGGCCGTTGGCCCGCCGTTCTCGCGCGTCAGATGAAAGAAGATCGCGCTCCCCCGCCCCTGCCGGCGTGGCGAGCGGTTCCAGTCGAGTTCCAGGACAATGTCATAGAGGCGATCCTCGCGCCTCATGTCTTCGTGGCTGGCGGCGTAGGGCTTTTTCACAAGCCGGTTGTAATTGCGGTCCCCCGGCACCTCGCACCAGCCGTCGCCCTTGCGGATCGGCCGCATCGGCAGGAGGGTGCGCGGCCGGAAGCGCCGGTCGGCCCGCCAGAAGCCGCGCACCGGGTGCATCACGAAAGCCGGTGTCGCACCGTCGCCCTCGCGCTTCAGATGGACGATGCCCGAGCGACCGATCCGGCAGGGCATGCTGACCATGCCGAAGCGCAGGCGGGCGACATGCCGGTCCCGGCCATCTTTACGAAAACCGCATCGGTCGACGAATATCGTTGAGAGAACGCCGTTCATTCCGTCCGAAGCTCCTTATTCAACTCGACCGCACTTTCGCGTTACGGGGCGCGCGAGGCTCTTCCCTTTCGCGATGCGGCTTGCCATCTTCCGGCGATTCGGCACAAGCTGTCGATCAAGCGATCCCAAATCGAACAAGAATCGCGACGATGATGGATCGTCGTCTCGTCCGGAACGGAGTTTTTGATGAGCAATGTCCGCAAGATCCTCGTTTGCGATGACGACAACGAGCTGCGTGGAGCCCTCGTCGAGCAATTGCGGCTTTATGACGAGTTCCAGATCAAGGAAGTCGAAACTGCCACCGCTGCCGTGCAGACGGCGAAGAACGACCATTTCGATCTCGTCATCATGGATGTCGGCCTGCCGGATATCGACGGGCGCGAGGCGGTGAAGATTCTGCGCAAGGGCGGATTCCGCAGTCCTGTCATCATGCTGACGGGGCAGGACGGGGAAGCCGATACGATTCTCGGCCTTGAAGCCGGGGCGAACGATTATGTGACCAAGCCGTTCCGGTTCGCGGTGCTGCTTGCGCGCATCCGCGCGCATCTTCGTCAGCACGAATCGAGCGACGACGCGATCTTCACCATTGGCCCCTATTCCTTCCGGCCCGGTGCCAAACTGTTGGTGACGGAAAAGGGCTCCAAGGTCCGGCTGACCGAGAAGGAAACGGCGATCCTGCGGTTTCTCTACCGCGCAGGCCAGCGCGTTATCGGCCGCGATGTCTTGTTGCAGGAGGTGTGGGGCTACAACGCCAATGTGACAACCCACACCCTCGAAACCCATATCTATCGCCTCCGCCAGAAAATCGAGGTCGATCCTGGCCGCGCCCGCATCCTGCTGACCGAAAGCGGCGGCTACAAGCTGGTGCCCTAAGGAGTCCCAGCGATGCGGCTCGACGAGATCATCGGCCTCCTCCGGCGAATACCGATTTTCGAGCGGGTCGATCCGGAAGCGTTGCGCCTGCTGGCCTTCTCCGCCGCGCGTCGGCAACTCCGCGCTGGCGACATCCTGTTCCGGCGGAACGATTACTCGGACGGCGGCTATCTCGTTGTCGAGGGCGAGATTGTTCTCGACATGGCGGACAGCGGCGCGCCCTCGCCGCATGTGTTCGGCCCCGGTGCGCTGATCGGGCAATCAGCTCTGTTTGCGCAAGGCCAGCGCCCGGCGACCGCTTTAGCGCGTGGCCAGACGGTCGTGCTCGCTTTCTCGCGTGAATTGATGATGAAGGTGCTCGACGCGCATCCCGAGAGCGCGGCTGTCCTGCACGAGGCGCTGGCGCGCGCGGCACGCGAGATGGCGGCGCGGCTCCAGCGGCTGGCCTGAGCCTTCAATCGATTTCGAGATCGATCCGCACGGGAACATGGTCCGAGGGCCGTTCCCAGCCGCGCGTCTCGCGGAAAATCCGGCCGGATCGCAGGCCGCCGACGAGATCGCGACCCAGCCAGACATGATCGAGCCGTCGGCCGAGATCGCGCGTCTCCCAATCCGGCGAGCGATAACTCCACCAGGAATAGACCTTCTCCGGCTCTGGTTTGAGAAGACGCATCGCGTCGCCCCATTCGCCTGCCGCGATCACATCCATCAGGCCTTTTGTTTCGATCGGCGTATGGCTGACGATGTCCAGGAGTTTCTTGTGGCTCCAGACGTCATGTTCGAGCGGGGCGATGTTCAGGTCGCCGACGAGAATGGCGCGCGGGTCGGTCTTGCGGGCCTCTTCCGAGAAGGCCTGCAGTTCCTTCACGAAATCAAGCTTGTGTGCGAATTTCGGGTTGGCTTCGGGGTCGGGGATATCTCCGCCGGCCGGGACGTAGAAATTGTGCAACGTAATGGCCTTCGCACCTTCGCCGATGCGGGCGGCGATGTGGCGTGCATCGGGCTTGCCGCACATCTCGCGGGCCGACAGGGCCTCGAGCGGCCGGCGGGAGAGAATCGCGACGCCATTGTAGCCCTTCATTCCCATGACGGCATGATGTCGGTAACCTGCTTTCTCGAAGGCGCCCTTCGGGAAGAGATCATTCGGGCATTTGGTTTCCTGCAGGCAGAGCACATCCGGCTGCTGTTCGGCGAGAAAGCGCAGAACCTGATCGATCCGCAAGCGGACCGAATTGATGTTCCAGGTGACGACCGAGAGCGTATCCGCCATGCCGAATCCTTTTCGCGAGAGGCGGATATGACTAGCGCGAAGGATTGCGGATCCGGAAGCCCGAAAACCCGGCTCGATGCCTATTTCGGATCGACCAGACGCTGCTCCTCGATCTCGAACAGGTTCTTTGCCGGCAAGGCTGCGAGATTGAGGTTCGAAAGCAGCACGCGGGTATCGTTGCCCTGCGGGTCGCTCACGGTCCATTCGCGCAAGGCGTAGCTCGCCCCGTCGAACACGACGCGGATGCGCGAGGTGCCGCCGAAGGTCGACTTGTCCTCAAGATCGAGGACGATCGCATCACCGTCGCGCTTGAGGCCGGTGACCTTGGAGTCCTTGGCGACGTTGATCTTCGGCTGGAGCAGGAACTTCAGCGGCGTCTGGCCGATGAAATAGACGTCCTGTGTCTTCAGCTTGCGATCGCGGATGGCGACGGAGCGACCGTCGGCGACAACTTCGAGCGTGGCGGGCGGGTGGTACTCGAACCGCATCCGGCCAGGGCGGAGCAGGTAAAGAATGCCGCCGAAGCGGCGACCATCAGGCGAGACCTGCACGAAATCAGCCTGAAGGCCACGCATCGCGTTGAAATAGGCATTGATCCGGTCGAGGCTCGGCGGCTCGGTGTTCGCCGGTGGGGCGCTCGTTGACGCGGCTTTCGCCGGGGCGGCGGCCGGCGAAAGGGGCAGCGGCTTCTGGGCCGCCGCCGGGGCGGCGATCAACCCGATGAGAGCGAGGGCGCAAAAGGCGGAAAGAAATTTGCCGGACATGCCTTGCTCTGAGCCTTCCTGAAATCGACCTGACCGTCCACTATCCCGCGCTTGTGGCGGAATCGCGACTGACAGCGCTTTCAGTCATCGTGCCGGGCGCCGGCGTTTTCAAGCAGGATTTCGCGTTTGCCTGCGTGATTGGCCGGTCCGACGATGCCCTCGCGCTCCATCCGCTCGATGATCGAGGCGGCGCGGTTGTAGCCGATCTGGAGGCGGCGCTGGACATAGGAGGTGGATGCCTTCTTGTCACGGAGCACGATCGCGACGGCTTGATCGTAAAGATCCGCGCTCTCATCCCCGAACTCGCCCTTGTCGAAGACCGGGCTGTCATCATCCCCAACGCTGTCCTCGCCTTCGAGTTCCGCCGTGACGGCTTCGACGTAGTCCGGACGACCCTGCGTCTTGAGGTGGGCGACGACCTTCTCGACCTCGCCGTCGGCGACGAACGGGCCGTGGACGCGGGAGATGCGCCCGCCGCCGGCCATGTAGAGCATGTCGCCCTGGCCGAGGAGCTGCTCGGC
>DAORNC010000005.1:25998-27449 GCA_035440785.1 Rhabdaerophilum sp.
TTGATCGTGCCGGTGATGACATAGACCGAGGGGCGCTGCGTCGCCATCACGATGTGGATACCGGCAGCGCGGGCCATCTGTGCGAGGCGCTGCACCGCGCCCTCGATCTCCTTGCCGGCGACCAGCATGAGGTCTGCCATCTCGTCGACGATGACGACGATGTATGGGAGCTTTTCGAGCTCCATCACCTCTTCCTCGTAGATCGCCTCGCCGGTCTCACGGTCATAGCCGGTCTGGATTGTGCGGGTGAGGCACTCGCCGCGTGAACGCGCCTCCTCCATGCGGGCGTTGAAGCCGTCGATATTGCGCACGCCGATCTTCGACATCTTCTTGTAGCGGTCTTCCATCTCGCGCACGGCCCATTTGAGCGCGACGACTGCCTTTTTCGGGTCGGTGACGACCGGCGAGAGCAGGTGCGGGATGCCATCGTAGATCGAGAGTTCGAGCATCTTCGGGTCGATCATGATCAGGCGGCACTCCTCCGGCTTCAGCCGGTAGAGCAGCGAGCAGATCATGGTGTTGATCGCCACAGATTTGCCCGAACCCGTGGTGCCCGCGACGAGAAGATGCGGCATGCGCGCAAGATCGACGATCACCGGCTCGCCGCCGATGGTCTTGCCGAGGCAGATCGGCAGGCGGAGCTTGGACTTCTCGAAATCCTCGGAGGCTAGGAGTTCACGCAACAGCACGGTCTCGCGCTTGGCATTCGGCAGTTCGATGCCGATGGCGTTGCGGCCCGGCACGACGGCCACGCGCGCGGCGACCGCGCTCATCGAGCGGGCGATATCCTCGGCGAGGCCGATGACACGGCTGGACTTGGTGCCCGGCGCAGGCTCAAGCTCGTAGAGCGTCACGACAGGGCCGGGGCGGACATTGATGATCTCGCCGCGCACGCCGAAATCGTCGAGCACGCCTTCGAGAAGCCGCGCGTTCTGTTCCAGCGCGTCGGTTGAAACCTGAGGTGCTGCAACCCGCTTTGGCTCAGCGAGCAGCGAGAGCGGCGGGAACTGGAATTCCTCGTGCTGGAAGATCGAGACCTGGGCCTCGCGCGTCTCCCGCTTGCCGGGCTTGAGCGCACCGACGGGGGCGGTGACGCGGGTGGAGGTTTCCGGCGCCGGCGGCGCGGCGGGTTGGGGGGCGTGATGCACGACCGGCGGCGGCGCGGGTTCGTCGTCGAAATCGTCGAAATGCATATCGGGGAGCGGCACCGGCGGTGCTCCGAACGTCGGCTCCTGTCGCTGCGCGGATCGGGGGGTGGAGTGATGCGTTTCCGCCGGTGGCGGGAGGCGGCGGGCGAAAAGACGATGCCTGAGGCGAGCAAGCAGGCCCGGCCTGCCGGCGATTTTCTCCTGGCCCGGGGCGAGGCGGCCGAGAAAGCCACGCAGGACATAGAACCAGTGGAATAGGGCGCCGATGGAAAGGATGGCGGCGGATGGTTCGTCATCGGCGGG
>DAORNC010000005.1:27459-36572 GCA_035440785.1 Rhabdaerophilum sp.
TTGCCGGAGACCGGCGAGGCGACGGCCGCGATGCGCTCGTCGTCGATCACCGTCGTCGCTGGCGAGAGGCCGCGCATCAGCAGGCTGAAGGACAACAATGTCAGGATGCCGAACAGGCCGCCGGCGAGCAGCCTGCCGAAGCCGACCGAACCAAGTCCGACAAAAGCGGAAATCCCCAGCAGGGCATCTCCGAAAGCGCCGCCGAACCCGGTCGGTAGCGGCCAGCGTTCGGCTTGCGGCAGGGCGGAGGCGAAGCCGGAGGCCGCGACAAGACCGAGAACGGCCAGAACCGCGCGGTATTTCCAGCCAGCTTCCTGTTTGATCCAGAGCATCCGCGCGCCGATGATCGCCAGCGAGACGACCAGCGCGATACACCCGATACCGAAAAGTTGCATGCCGAGATCGGCGAGGATGGCGCCGGGGTAGCTGAGCAGGTTCCGGGCCTTGCCGCTCGTCGCATGGCTGAGGCTTGGATCTCCCACCGACCACGAGGCGAAAGCAAGCCCAAGCGCCAGCGCCGTGCCGATCAGCGCCAGGCCGATCAGGTCGTTCATGCGGCGGCTCAGTCCCTCGCGCACGTTTTGTGGCAGGACATCGAGTGAAGAATGGGTGAGGCGCGTCGTTCGCATCACGATGCCGTTCCCTTACGCAATACTAGGTGACCGACGGCCGCCTCGCGGCCGCGCCAACGACGCAGGAGTGGCCTGCTCCGCCGGACAAACCAGAGTTATGCGGCAATCCGGTTAAGGGTCTGTTTTCAATGCTGCCCGGCGGAGAGAAAGCGCGAAGCAAAAGAAAAGGGCGGGCTTCGCATGGAAGCCCGCCCGGCAAGTCCGATCCGGCAGAGGAGGAAGACGGCGCCGGATGTGTGTTTCAGATCAAAGGTTGTAGGCGCGCTCGCCGTGGCAGGCGATATCGAGGCCTTCGCGCTCCTGTTCCTGCGGAACCCGCAGACCGATGACGACATCAACGATCTTGAACAGGATTGCTGACATCACGCCGGAGAAGATGAGGGTGAACAGCACGGCCTTGACCTGCGCCATCACTGCCGGGCCGAACTCGTACGCAGCCGCGACCAACTCGCCCGGCTTGGTGGTGTAGTCCGGAATGCCCGCGCCGCCGAGAGCCGGGTTGACGAGGATGCCCGTGCCGATCGCGCCGATGATGCCGCCGACGCAGTGGACGCCGAAGACGTCGAGGCTGTCGTCATAGCCGAACGCGTTCTTCACCGTGGTGCAGGCGAAGAAGCAGACCACACCGGCCACAAGGCCGAGGACGATCGAGCCCATCGGGCCGGCAAAGCCGGAGGCCGGGGTGACGGCCACGAGACCAGCCACCACGCCCGAGGCGAGGCCGAGGAGCGAGGGTTTGCCCTTCACCGCCCATTCGACGATCAGCCAGGCGAAGCCGGCTGCCGCCGTGGCGACGAAGGTATTCACCAGCGCGAGAACGGCAGTCGAGTTGGCTTCGAGGTTCGAGCCGGCGTTGAAGCCGAACCAGCCCACCCACAGCAGCGCGGCGCCGATCATGGTCATGGTCAGGGAATGCGGCGCAAGCAGGTCACGGCCGAAGCCGATGCGCTTGCCGATCATCAGCGAGCCGACGAGGCCGGCGATACCCGCGTTGATATGAACGACCGTGCCGCCGGCGAAATCGAGCGCCCCCCACTTGAAGAGCATGCCGGCGTCGGCGTTGACGGCATCGAGCTTGGCCTGCGCCGCCTTCTTTGCGGCTTCATCTGTTGCGGCGGCGACAGCCTTCGCTGCAGCAGCGACCGCATCCGGGCCGGCCCAGTACCAGACCATGTGCGCCATCGGGAAATAGACCAGCGTGACCCAGAGCGCGATGAAGACCATCAACGCCGAGAACTTGATGCGCTCGGCGAAGGCGCCGACGATCAGGGCCGGGGTGATACAGGCGAAGGTCATCTGGAACGCCATGTAGACGAGTTCCGGAATGACGACGCCATTCGAGAAGGTCGCCGCAACGGCGTTCACATCGACGGTCTTGAGGAAGATCTTGTCGAAGCCGCCAACGAAATCGTTAAGGCCGCCTCCGCCGGTGAAGGTCATGGAATAGCCGTAGAACACCCAGATCAGCGAGACCATGCAGACGGTCGCGAGAACCTGTGTGAGGACCGAAAGCATGTTCTTGGCACGTACGAGGCCGCCGTAGAACAACGCAAGGCCGGGAATCGTCATGAGCAGAACAAGGATCGTGGAGAGCATCATCCAGGTGATGTCGCCCTTGTTCGGCGCGGGAGCCGCGGCTGCCTGAGCCAGGGCCGGTAGCGCGGAAGCCGTGAGGACAGCGGTCGCCGTCGCGCCCCGGCGGAAGATGTTTTCGAACTTCGTCATGGGTTGGACCTCGTTACGATGCCGGAATCAGAGCGCTTCGCCGTCGCGTTCGCCGGTGCGGATGCGCAGGGCGTTCTCGACGGGCTGGACGAAGATCTTGCCGTCACCGATCTGCCCGGTTCGGGCGGATTGGGTGATGGCGTCGATCACCTTCTCGACGAGCGCGCTTTCGATCGCGACCTCGAGCTTGATCTTCGGGAGGAAGCTGACGGCGTATTCGGCCCCGCGATAGATCTCGGTGTGCCCCTTCTGGCGGCCGTAACCCTTGACTTCCGTGACGGTCATGCCGTGCACGCCCAAGGATGTGAGCGCATCACGCACTTCCTCGAGCTTGAACGGCTTGATGATGGCTGTGATGAGCTTCATGCTTCTCTCCTGTCGGATCGCCTCAACTGCCGCTGGTTCGCCCCCCAAGAGAGTTCCGATTGATCCTCAAGGCAGGCCAGCGCCGAAGCATGAAACAAGCGGCGTGCCAGAATCGGCGGCAAGGGATGTGAACGCGGAGAGTCGGGGCGAATCGGGAGCGATTCGGTGTGCGTGAGGTGGCCGCTCTCCCCGTGCGTTGCCAATTGCAGCGCCGGAAGCGCCCGAAAACGCGTCGGAACGCCGAAATTAAATGCAGGAGGCTAGAAGCACAGCCTAAATATTAGGCAATTTGATGCGGAATGCGGCGATCAGCTTCGGGTTCGCAACCGCATCAGTCCTTCCTGCGCGACGGAAGCAACGAGGCGGCCGTCTCGAGTATAGATCAGGCCACGCCCGAGACCGCGGGCATGGCCTGACCACGGACTGTCCTGGGTGTAGAGCAACCATTCGTCCGCCCGGAAGCTCTCGTGGAACCAGAGCGCGTGATCGAGGCTCGCGGCCTGAATTTCCGGGTCGATGACCGAGCGGCCGTGGGCGATGGCGGCGCCGTCGAGCAAGGTCATGTCGGAGGCGTAGGCGAGCACGAAATCGTGCAGATCCTGCCCATCGGGCAGCCGCTCACGGGCCCGGAACCAGACATGTTGCTCTGGCTTGGTCGGTTTCCGGTCGAAATAGCCTTCCGGATTGACCGGTCGCAACTCGATCGCGCGCTGGCTCTTCCAGTAGCGCTGACGCATCTCGCTCATCGCGGGGACAAAACGGGCGATGATCTCCTCCTCGTCCGGCAACTCCTCCGGCTTCGGCAAGTCCGGCATCGGGATATTGTGAGCGAGGCCGGGTTCCTCGACGTGGAAGGAAGCCATCATGGCGAAGATCGATTCGCCGTTCTGGATCGCGCGGACACGTCGGGTGGTAAAACTGCGACCGTCGCGGATCCTGTCGACCTCGTAGAGGATCGGGATTTTCGGGTCACCCCCGAGCATGAAGTAGCCGTGCAGCGAATGAACGCGTCGGTGTTCGACCGTGCGCTGCGCCGCGACGAGCGACTGGGCGATGACCTGCCCGCCGAAAACACGGTAGCGGGCGGCGTCCGGCGAGCGGCCGCGCCAGAGATTCTTCTCGAGCGGTTCGAGATCGAGGATATCGAGAAGGGCGGCGATGGGGGATGTCATCAGAGGGTCCGGAGCCGGATCGGGAAAGAATGCTGCTGTCACCCTGTCGGTGGTGTTGCGCCGCGTCAAGGCATCGATGTGGACGGCGTTTAGATGTGGCCGGGAAGCATGGGGACGGGCTATAGTTCCGGCATCGGCTCCTGGATAGAAGGGCAAGGCAAATGGCTGTCGGCGGCACGGATCGGGTGATCGTCATCGGAGGGTTTGGCGCGGCCGGCGCTTCGCTGGCGCTGGCGCTGTTGCGCGGTGGCGTCGAGCCCGGCGCAATCACCGTGTTCGACACCAATCCGGACAGCGATCAGGCGCCGGACAAGCCCGATGCCCGCATTCTCGCGCTTAACACCGGTTCGCGGCGCTATCTCGAAGCACTGGGCGCCTGGGAGAGGCTGGCCGATCAGGCCTATCCGATGCATTCGATCGCCATTTCCGATACCGGTCTAGAGGAAGCGATCCGGCCCCGCCTTCTCGACATGGAGCCGGGCGCGGAGGGCGGTCCGCTCGCCCATCTCGTCGCGCTCGGCCGGTTGAACCATGTGCTGCGGGGCCTATGCCGGGAAATGGGGATCGAGGTTCTGAAGGGGCGCTACGGCGGGGGCACGGCGTCACCCTCCGCCATCGAGGTTCGAATCGGCACCGAAACACGCCGCGCGCGGCTTCTTGCCGGTGCCGACGGCGCGCGCTCTGCAATCCGGACGATGGCCGGTATTCCGATGCACGGCTGGCCCTACGGCCAGACAGCGATTGTCGCGACGATCCGCCATTCGCTGCCTCATCGCGGCGAAGGCGCCCAGCACTTCCTGCCCTCCGGGCCATTCGCGTTGCTGCCGCTCGACGAGTATCGCTCATCGATCGTCTGGAGCGAACGGGCGGAAAAGGCTGCCGAAATGCTCTCGGCCAGTCCCGCCGAGCGCAAACGCGCGATCGTGACGCGCGCGGCCGGCTGGCGCGGGGATATCCTTGATGTCGAGGCGGTGTCGTCGCACCCGTTGCAACTGGCGCTTGCACGTCGATTCGTTGGCGAAAGGATCGCGCTCGTGGCCGATGCCGCCCATGTCGTGCATCCGCTCGCCGGGCAGGGCCTCAATCTCGGGTTCGAGGATTGTGCGATGCTGGCGGAACTGGTCGTCGAGCGCTTGCGTGCGGGGCTCGATCCGGGCGTGCCGGATCTGCTGGATACCTATCAGGCCCGCCGTCGCCCCGCTGCCGCCGCGATGGGCTGTGCGATGGAGGGCATGAACCGGCTGTTCTCGAACGATTCGGGTCCGCTGCGGGTCGTGCGCGATTTCGGCGTCGGTCTCGTCAACCGGATGCCGGGCCTGAAACAGCGCCTGATGAAGGCTGCCTCAGGCCAGACCGGATTGTCGCCGCGTCTCTTCCGCGGCGAGGCGCTTTGATCAATCGTCCAGGCGTCGGGCTTCCTCCGGCAGCATGATCGGGATGCCGTCTCGGATCGGATAGGCGAGATGCGCGGCGCGGCTGATCAATTCCTGGTGGACGGCATCGTAGTCCAACGTCGATTTCGTCACCGGGCAGACGAGCAACTCCAGCAATTTCGGGTCGATTCCCCGGCCCACTCCCTGTTGCGTCGATTTCGGTTCCATTTTTCCGTCGTCGTTCGCCATAGTCTCTCCCTATTGCACGGCGGGGCCGCCGTCGCCGCCCTCGCGCGCGAGTTCCATTTCCGTGAGCGCAACCAGCATGTCGGCGCGGGCTTTGAGATCCGCCGCCGCGAGGAGCGCCTGTTTTTCGGCAACGCCGAACGGAGCCATCATCGACAGCGCGTTGACCAGCGCCTCGTTTGCGGCTTCGTCAATGCTTTTCCAGTCGATCTCAATTGCGTGGGCTTCGGAAAAGGCTCGCAGCGCTGCCAGCACAGCCTCGCGATTGACCTGCTCCTCCCCGCTGCGGGCTTCAAGATCGCCGGCGAAAGGCCCGAAATCGACCCGCGCCTGTCGGAAAAGCGTGGCAGCGGGAATTTCCTCGACAAGGCGGAAGCGCGCGACCCCTGTGAGCTGGATGAGATAGCGCCCGTCGCCGGTCTCTGCGAGCTGGGTTATGCGCCCGGCGCAACCCACGCTGTATAGAGGTGGCAGTGCTATATCCTTGGAATGCGCGGGGTCGGGCTGGATCATGCCGATCAGCCGGCTGCCGGCAAGCGCGGCGTCGACCATCGCCATGTAGCGTGGCTCGAAGATATTGAGCGGCATCTGTCCGCGCGGCAGCAACAAGGCGCCGGGTAGCGGAAAAAGCGCGAGCGTTCCCGGCAGATCGGAAATCCGGCTGTAATGCATGTTGCTCGGCATCGGATCTCCCTCTCGGAACCGCGGGGCGATCCCGTAAAAAGACTTTCCTTACGAGAAAAGCGTGGCCGAAAGCTGGCGACGACCGGACAAGCTGGCTTCGTCCATCGGTCCCCATGCTTCGAAAAACTGGAGAAGCTGCTTGCGGGCCGCTTCGTCGTTCCATTTCCGGTCCTTGCGGATAATGGCGATGAGATGCTCGACGGCATCGAGGCGCCGGTTATGCCCCGCAAGGGCCATCGCGAGATCGAACCGGGCCTGATGATCGGCCGGGTTGGCTTCAACCCTGGCGACAAGATCACCGACATCGCCCATGGCGGCGGTCTGCTCGGCGAGATCGAGCGCCGCACGCGCGCCGGCGATGGCGGGGTGATCGGCTTTTCCTTCCGGCACGGTCGAGAGGATGCGACGGGCCTGATCGAGGTTACCTGCCATGATCTGGGCGCGGATGATGCCGCCGAGCGCCTCCGGATTTTCGGAATCCTCGGCCAGCACCATCGCGAAGCGTTCTGCCGCGCCGGCGACGTCACCGGTTTCGAGAAGCGCGCCGGCTTCCGCGAGGATCGAGGCCGTATCGGCGCCGAGTGGGCCGACGAGACGCTCGATGAAGCCCTTGATCTGGCTTTCCGGCAGTGCGCCGACGAAGCCGTCGACCGGTTGTCCGCGATCGAAGGCGAATACCGCCGGGATCGACTGCACGCCGAGCTGTCCGGCGATTTGCGGGTGCTCGTCGATGTTCATCTTCACGAGCTTGACCTTGCCCTTCGCCGCCGTGACGGCCTTCTCGATGATCGGGCCGAGCTGCTTGCAGGGCCCGCACCACGGAGCCCAGAAATCAACGAGAACCGGCTGCTTCATCGATTCCGCCAGCACATCCTGCCGGAAGGTCGCGGTTGTCGTATCCTTCACGAGATCGGCGGGGTCGCTCATTGTTCTGAAATCCTCGGCGGTCGAAAACGGTTGATGTTTATTTGGGCGCGTCCGGCGCGGTTCGCAACCGGTTCGTCGTGGAATTATTGGCCGGCGCTGGCCTCTGGCGGCGATGAGCGATGGGGCAGATCGAGGATCGTGACATCATGACCGGTCGCTTCGACATAGCGGAGAAGATCGTCTCGCGCGATCGAACTGGTGCGGGTATTGACGAGCGGGTGGACGTTGAGAATGCCATGCCGCATCAGCTTCTTCTCTAGGAAGAAACGAACGGCCTGCCCGACGTCGTTGACCAGCGCAAGTGGGCTCACGGATCCGGGCAGGATGCCGAGATGCGTCATCAACTGTTCCGCGCTCGCAAAGGAAACGCGGCCTTTTGCGCCGATCACCTTGTCGATGGTCTTCAGATCGAGCGGGGAATCTTCCTCTGCGGTGATGAGAAAGAAGTTCCCGCCCTTGTCCTTGACGAAGAGGTTCTTGACGTGTCCGCCGGCGATCTCGCCGCGCAAGGCGCGCGATTCCTCGACCGTATGCAGCGGCGGGTGCTCCAGTGTCGGGTAGGCGATGCCGAGACGATCGAGCAGCGCGTAGGCGGGAAGGGAAGGCTCGGCTTTGGCAATCATCGGTTTCTGGGGCTGGTTCCGGAGACGGGATCGGGTTGCCGGAGGGTTTAGGCGAGCAGAAAAATTTTGACAACGAGGTCCTGAATTTTCAAAACGGGGTCTTGCCTTCGGCGCCAAGATAGGGCATTAGGCCTGCCTCCGGCGATTTCGCTGGTCATGGATGCGGGTGTAGCTCAGGGGTAGAGCACAACCTTGCCAAGGTTGGGGTCAAGGGTTCGAATCCCTTTACCCGCTCCATTTTTCCCTTTCCAAGGTTGATCGTTATTTCGGACAGGCGCGTTCTTGCGCACCATTCGTCCGATGAAAAGAACGATCGTTCGTCTTTACGAACGAAATGAATTCTGGTAGCTCTGCCTCGGTTTTCAATCGCTGCCAGGGGCCGAGATGTCCAATTCCGCCAACAACGCACGTGCGTCGCGCGTGCGCCACTTCGAGACCGAGCTTGTTCACGGCGGCTCGCTCCGCTCGCAATTCGGCGAGACCTCCGAGGCGTTGTTCCTGACGCAGGGCCATGTCTACGACAGCGCCGAGCAATGCGAGAAGCGCTTCCTCGGCGAGGATGCGGGCTTCATCTATGCACGGTTCTCCAACCCGACGGTCGCGATGTTCGAAAAGCGCATGGCACTGCTGGAAGGCGCCGAGGCCGCCCGCGCGACCGCGACCGGCATGGCGGCGGTCACCGCAGCGCTGATGGGGCTGGTGAGAGCCGGCGACCATGTCGTCGCGGCGCAGGCGCTGTTCGGCTCCTGTCGTTATGTCGTCGAGGAGCACCTGCCGCGCTACGGCGTGGAGTCCACGCTTGTCGACGGCACCGATCTCGACGCCTGGCGCAAGGCCGTGCGGCCAAATACCAAGGTTTTTTTCCTCGAAAGTCCCGCGAACCCGACCCTTGAGGTCATCGACATCGAGGCGGTCGCGAAGATCGCCAAGGCCTGTGGCGCCAAGCTCATCGTCGATAATGTCTTCGCGACACCGCTGTGGCAGAAGCCGCTGGCGCTTGGCGCCGATTGCGTCACCTATTCCGCGACCAAGCACATCGACGGGCAGGGCCGCTGTCTCGGCGGGGTAATTCTCGCTTCCGAAGAGTTCATCGCCACCCATGTCCACACGCTTCTGCGTCAGACCGGGCCGGCAATGTCGCCGTTCAACGCCTGGGTGCTGCTCAAGGGCATGGAAACGCTCGCGCTCCGCGTCGAGCGTCAGACCCGCACGGCGGCGACGCTCGCCGATTGGCTGGCGGACCAGAAGAAGGTCACTAAGCTCATCTTCCCCGGCCGCAAGGATCATCCGCAGGCCGCGATCATCGCCCGACAAATGGGTGGACCCTCGACGCTGATCGCGCTCGAGGTTTCGGGTGGGAAGGCT
>DAORNC010000005.1:36582-40650 GCA_035440785.1 Rhabdaerophilum sp.
CGTTCCGCTTCCTTAACGCGCTCAAGATATTCCGCATCTCGAACAACCTCGGCGACGCCAAGAGCCTTGCCGTTCATCCGGCAACGACAACGCATCAGCGATTCACGCCGGACGTGCGCGCCTCGATGGGCGTGGGGGATGGGCTCGTGCGACTGTCGGTCGGCCTTGAGCATCCCGATGATCTGATTTCCGATCTCGAAGCTGCGCTCGCACAGGTCTAGATCAGAGTGCAACCACCGGGTTCGCCTCGTCCTGCGTCCATTCCGTCATCGAGCCGTCGTAGAGCGTGACGTCCCCGCGTCCAAAAATTTCGCGCAGCACGAACCAATTGAGCGCCGCCGTATGGCCGGTGTTGCAATAACTGACGACCGAGCCGGCCGGCACGGAAGCGAGCAACCTCGCCAACTCGTCGTACGAACGCAGTCCGGAGCGGGCGGGATCATAGAGGCGCGCGTAGTCGGCATGGATCGCACCGGGGATATGCCCGGCACGCCTGGCCTCGCCGGCTTTCTCCGCCCCGGCGAAGTAGCTTGCCGAGCGCCCATCGAGAAAGGTGGCGGTGCGGGCGTCAAGTGCCGCGCGCGCGGCTGCGAGATCGCTGCGCCAGCCCCCGCGGAAGACGATGGGATAGGCGGATGCGGCAACCGGTTCGATCCAGCCACTTTCAGCCGGGCGACCCGAGGCGGTCCAGCCCTTTGTCCCGCCGTCGAGAATCGATACGGCGTCGTGGCCCGCGTGCTTCAACGTCCAGTAAGCGCGGGCGGAGGCGGCGAGATCGTTCGCCGAACTTCCGACCGGAATCAAGACCACAGGCCGTCCCGGCGTGATGCCGAGGCGGCCGAGTAGCGCTGCAAGATGTTCCGCCGAGGGCAACATTCCGGGCGCGTTGCCGATCCGCACACGCCAGCCATCGCCCGCATAATCCGAGAAAACGGCGCCGGGAACATGCGCGTCCTCATAGCCGACGCGGCCACCGTCGGCCGGCAGGCGCAGGTCGATCAGCACCGCACCCGGCGCAGCTTCGAGCGCTTCGGGCGAAATCAGCGGCGGCAGGGCCATGCTCACTCCTCGATGTGGTATTCGAAGGTCATCTCGGCGGTCTTGGCGACCATGATCGAGGCCGAGCAGTATTTCTCCTTCGAGAGCTTGATCGCACGCTCCACCTTGGACGGTGAGAGGTTCTTCCCCTTCACCCGGTAGACAAGATGCACCTTCGTGAAGACCTTCGGGTCCTCGCTCGCGCGCTCGCCCTCAACCTCGACGATACAATCCGCGACATCCTCGCGCCCCTTGCGCAGGATGTTGACGACATCGAAAGCAGTGCAGCCGGCGACGCCAAGCAGGATCAGCTCCATCGGCCGGAAACCGAGGTTGCGTCCGCCGTATTCGGGCGAGCCGTCCAGCACGAGCGCATGGCCCGAACTCGCTTCGCCCATGAAGGCCATGCCTTCGATCAGTTTCGCTCGCGCCTTCATGTCGTCCGTCCGTTGTATGGGATCACTATGTCGCCCTTGGCCGCCCTTGGGGTCGCACTAGCCTTTAGCGGATGAATTGATCGACGTAACCCTCTCCGAGGCCATTGGCCGCATAATGCCTGCGGCATTTGTCGATGCGAGTGAACACATCGTCGTAGCCGGTCGTGTTTCCATCAGGATCGACATAGATCATCGCACCGTTGACGTTGAACAGCGTGATCATCTCCTCGACGTGCGGATCGACCACAAGCGTGTGCGTCTCGCCCGGCGCCTCGTAGACATAGGCCCCCTCGGTCGCAACCCAGTCGTGTTCGAGATAGCGCCACTCGCCTTTCAGCACGAGGCCGTGAACCGGCATCGGATGACGATGACGGGAGAGAACGCCGGATCGCTTCACGCGCAGCAGGTTCACCCAGTAGCCGCGCGTCACGCACATGCAGAGCGGGCGGAACCAGACGTTGTCGTCGACCGGCACCCAGATGCGCTCGTCCTGCGGAATAGCGTTCGGCACCACGAGTTCGGGCGGCGATTCTTTTGGCATGGGATGGCGATAGGGCAACCATTTCTCTGAATCGGCGGGGACGGGCTTGGTCATCGTGAACTCCGGCAATCAAACAGTGAGATAACCACCATCGACCGGCAGGACGGTGCCGGTGACAAAGCGAGCGGCGTCGGAAGCGAGAAAGGCAACGACCGAGGCGACATCGTCCGGCCGGCCCCAGCGGTTCATCGGCGTGCGGGCGAGGATCGCGCCGGACCGGGAGGGATCCTCGACCAGCGGGCGCGTGAGTTCGGTTTCGATCCAGCCGGGCGCGACAGCATTGACCCGGATACCTTCCGGTGCCCAGGCTGCGGCGAGGCTTTTCGTCAGCTGCGAAACACCGCCTTTCGAGGCGGAATAACCCGGCGCATAGGCCGAGCCGAAGAAGCTCAACATCGAAGCGATGTTGACGATGGCGCCGTGCGATGCCGCGAGTTTCGCTTTCGCGGCGAGGCAGACGCGCATCGTTCCGTTGAGATTGACCTCGATCGTGCGGCGGAAGGCTTCGATCGAGAATTCCGCGCCGTTGCGCTGGATGATTCCGGCGCAATTGACGAGGAGGTCGATCCGCGTGCAATCCGCGATGATCTGTGCAACGGAATCCGGGTCGGTGACATCGAGAACGGTGGTCGAGATTCCAGGCTGCAGTGCGAAGGAAGCGCATTCGGTCTCCGTCAGCCCGCAGGCGCGCACCGTATAACCCTGCCGCGCCAGTTCGCGCGAAACCCCCTCGCCGATGCCGCGCGTTCCTCCGGTGACGAGCGCGAGACGCTCCATGCCTGTTCCTTTCGCATTTCAACTTGCTCCATCCTTGTCTATAGGCAGCATGAAGCGCAAGACGGCACGCGAGCGCGCAGCCTCGCCGATTTCGGGGTTTACCGATGACCGATTCCCTCACGCCTGTTTTCGTCATCAAGGGCGCGCCGCTTACGGAGGCGATCGTCGCCTTCGCTGCGATGCCGGCGGATGCCATTCCGGCCTCGGCGCGTCATGTCATGCGCCTGTCGCTCGCCGACTGGTGCGCGGTCGCGCTCGCCGGCAAGGACGAACCGGTCAGTCGCATCACGCGCGAAATGATCGAGGCGGAAGCCGGTGCGCAGGTCGCCAGCCTTGTCGGCTCGACGCGCAAGGTTCCGGCGCGAGCGGCGGCGCTCGTGAATGGCGCGACCTCGCATGCGCTCGACTATGACGATACCCATTTCGACCACATCGGCCATCCGAGCGTCGCCATTATTCCCGCAGCATTGGCGATGGCGGAAATGACGGGCGCGAGCGGAGCGAATTTTCTTGATGCGGCGTTGATCGGCGTCGAGGCCTCGGTACGGATCGGTACCTGGCTCGGGCGCGAACACTACCAGCACGGTTTTCATCAGACCGCGACGGCCGGAGCCTTCGGTGCGGCGATCGCGGCAGGCCGGCTTGCCGGTCTCGACCGTGGTGCGATGGCGCAGGCCGTCGGCATCGCGGCGACGCGTGCCTCCGGGCTCAAATCGCAATTCGGGACGATGGGCAAACCCTATCATGCCGGCATGGCAGCGGCGAACGGTGTCGAGGCTGTACTGCTGGCGAAGAGCGGCTTCGTCTCGCGACCGGACGGACTCGAGTGCGATCAGGGCTTCGGGCCAACCCACGCGGGAGCCGCCCTGCCGCTGGGGCCGATCCTTGAAGGGCTCGGCTCGGAGTTCCGCTTCGAGCGCGTGCAGCACAAATTCCATGCTTGCTGCCACGGCACTCACGCCATGCTCGAAGCGCTTGCCGGCTTGCGTGACAGGGTGCGGGTCGATGATGTCGAGATCGTCTCGGTAGCGACCCATCCGCGTTGGCTCCGGGTGTGTCATATCCTCGCGCCGGCGACCGGGCTCGAAGCCAAGTTCAGCTACCGCCTGACGGCAGCCATGGCGCTCGGGCATGTGGATACCGGCGCGCTGGCGAGCTTCACCGACGCCCTGTGTTTCGATCCCGCGCTAGTCTCGCTTCGCGATCGGGTGAAGGTCGAGACCGACGAGACGCTGGCGGATACCGCGACGCGTGTCCGTCTTCGTCTCGTCGGCG
>DAORNC010000005.1:40663-42068 GCA_035440785.1 Rhabdaerophilum sp.
AACAGGCTTTTGATCTAGATGCGCCGCTTTCCGTGGAGGTTCGGGAGGCGAAAATCCGCGCCAAGGCCGCCTCGCTCCTCGGGGCTAATCGCGCGGAGGCCTTCTGGAAGGCGATTTCCGGGCTTGGGCAGGGGGGCGTCGAGGCGCTCGGGTCCTTGCTGGCGGGCTGACATTCCGGCGCGAACACGAGACATCCGGACGCGGCGGGCTTTCTTGCACCGGGCGTGCGAGCGCCTATAAGAGACCGGAAAGCCCCATTTCGCGTTCGCCGCCGACGAGCAAGGGTTGTCGATGCCGCCTGAACCCCAACCGCCGCTTCTGGATGCGCCGGCCCCGACCCGGAAGGAGCACGCGCAACCTGATGCACTGCCCTTGGTCATACGCAAGGGGACATCTCCGGTCGCAACGGAACAACCCACTGCTTCGCTGCCGTGGCGGATTTTCAAGGTCGCCCGTTTCGTGCCGCTGCTGATGGCGCTGATGCTGACCGGTGGCGTCATCGGTCTTTATTTCCAGCCGCCGGGGGTACGCAAGGCGATGGAATTCCTCAACCTCAAGCCGGGCGGCGGCACTTCCTCGCCGATCGCCGTGCCTGCGCCGCCGGGCGGAAAGGCGCAGGAAGCGGCGCTGCCATCGCAGATCGTCGGTCTTGGGAAGATCCTGCCGGAAGGCGAGGTGGTGACGGTGGCGCCACCTTATGGCGCTGGCGATGCGCGGCTTGCGGTGCTCGATGTCAAGGAAGGCGATCGGGTAGGGCGCGGATCCGTGCTGGCGGTACTCGACAACGAGAAGCAGCTGATCGCCGCCCTGGAAACCGCGAAGGCCAATGTCGCAGCCAAAGAAGCCATTCTCGCGCAGGTCCGTGCGGCAACGACAGCGAGCCGATCGGAAGCCGAGGCAGCGCTTTCCCGTGCGGAAACCGTTCGGGCCAACGCGGAGCGGGATTTCGAGCGCGTCGAGGAACTGCGCCGGCGGGGATTTGCGGCCGACCAGACCTATGATCTGCGGCGCACCCAGCGCGACGAGGCTGTGCGCGAAACCGAGCGGTTGCGCGCGACCCTCTCGCGCTTTTCCGGCGACATCGATGCTCAGCCGGATGTGGTGGTGGCCGCGCGCAATCTCGATTCGGCGCGTGCGGACCTCGATCGCGCGACTGCCGATCTCGACAAGGCCTATGTTCGCGCGCCGATCGACGCTACCGTGCTCTCGATCAGTGCTCGACCCGGCGAGAAGCCCGGCTTGCAGGGCATCATGAACCTCGGCGATATCGAGCACATGAAGGTCGAGGTCGAGATATACCAGACGATGATCGGCCGGGTGACGCTTGGTGCGCCGGTCGAAATCACTGCCGAGGCGCTGCCGAAACCGCTGGCCGGCAAGGTCTCGCGGATCGGGCTCGAAGTCG
>DAORNC010000005.1:42309-47105 GCA_035440785.1 Rhabdaerophilum sp.
CGCCGCCGTGGCGGGCGTCGCTTTTGCGAACCTCCTCGTGCTGATGCAGCTCGGGTTCTTCGGCGCGCTGATCGGTTCGGTGCGTTTTCCCTATGACCAGTTCAACGCGGGTCTCCTGATCTCGGCCTCCGACATGAACACGCTGACCGACGGCAGCCCGCTGCCGCGCCAGCGGATGTTCGAGGCGCTGGCCGTGCCCGGTGTTGCGGGCGCGACACCACTCTATTTCGCCAAGCTCGACTGGAAACAGCCGGACGGCACCATCCGCACGCTCGATGTTTTCGGGGTCGACCCTGCCGCGCGCGCCTTTCGCAATCCCGAGATCAACATGCGGCTCGCGGGATTGTCGATGTCCGATATCGCGCTGATCGACCGCAAGACCCGCAACGCGCCGAAAGGCCTCTTCGCCTCCATCGATGCCGGAGCGCCCTATACCTTCGAGACCAAGGGCCGCACGCTCAAGGTGATCGGCACTTTCGGGGTCGGCGGCGGATTTTCGGCTGATGGTGAACTGGTCGTCTCCGACCAGACCTTCTTCAAGCTGTTTCCGAACCGGATGGCCGGCGCGCCGAACCTTGTTCTGGTGCGACTCGAACCCGGCGCCCAGCCGACGCGGGTGCTGGCGGGGCTTCGCGCGATCCTGCCGGACTACGATTCTGCTGTGCGGACGGTCGAGGAAGCCGTGTGGCGCGACCAGAAGTTCCAGACGACGCAGCGACCGGTCGGCATCGTGTTCGGTTTCGGCGTGATTATCGGCGTTCTGGTGGGCCTCATCATCGTCTATCAGGTGCTCTCGACCGACGTCGCCGACCATATGCGCGAATACGCGACCTTCAAGGCGATCGGCTATCCCCAACGCTTCTTCATGAGCATCATCTTCGAGGAAGCCTTCATTCTCGCCATTCTCGGTTTTATTCCGGGCTTCCTGATCTCGCTTCTGCTCTACTTCGTCGTCTCGAAAGCGATCAGCCTGCCTTTGGCGATGACCCTGCCGCGCGCGCTCGGCGTTCTCGGCGGCACCATCATCATGTGCTCGATTTCCGGCGCGATCGCGACGCGCAAGCTCGCGCGCGCCAACCCGGCGGATCTGTTCTGATGGCGACGCATCCCATCGTCACGCGCGGGCTCTGCCACTGGTTCGGTGAGGGTGAGGCGCGCAAGCAGGCTCTGTTCGACATTGATCTCGAAATCGAAGTAGGCAAGCTCACGGTGCTCGTCGGCGCCTCCGGCTCGGGCAAGACAACCCTGCTGACACTGATCGGCTGCCTGCGCCGGGTGCAGGCCGGATCAATTGCACTCCTGGGAACCGAGCTTGCCGGCGCGGAGGAGGATTTGATGATCGCCTGCCGACGCCGGCTTGGCTTCATCTTCCAGGCGCATAACCTCCATGACAGCCTCACCGCGATGCAGAACGTGCGCATGGGGCTCGACGTGCATGGCCACGCCGCGACGACGAACTGGCAGGAGGCCGCGCGGCACATCCTCACGCTGCTGGGTCTCGAGGAGCGGCTCGAATACCTGCCCGGCAATCTCTCGGGCGGGCAAAAGCAGCGCGTTGCCATCGCGCGCGCCCTTGTCGGCAACCCCGATATCGTCTTCGCGGACGAGCCGACGGCCGCGCTCGATAAGGACAGTGCGATGAACGCCGTCGATCTTCTCAAGCGGCTGGGCGCGGAGCGCGGCACCACCACGTTGATGGTGACGCATGATTCCAAGATCCTCGACCGTGCCGATCGCATTATCACGATGGACGACGGGCGGATCACGGGCGACAGCGGCTAGGTCGGTTGCTTTCGCGTCCGCTCTTGCCGCCAACCGGCCTCCACTTGGCGGGCGGATGCTCAGGGAAGAACCAGCCGAAGCGCGTAACCCAGAGCGCCGCACAGCGCGAGAGTCGGCACCATGCCGAGCTTGAGGCGGAAGAGGGCAACCATCGCGAGCGCTGCAAGCCCGCCGGCGGTGAGATCGAGGCTCGCGGGATGAGGCCAGGCGAATTCGAGCGGACCCAACCTCACCTTCCCGACCTCGCGGAAGAGAACGTGGAGCCCGAACCAAATCGCGAGATTGAGGATCACGCCCACAACAGCTGCCGTGACGGCGGATAGCGCACCCGACAACGCGCGATTGCGCTGGAGCCGTTCCACATACGGCGCACCGAGGAAGATCCACAGGAAGCAGGGCACGAAGGTCACCCAGGTCGTGAGGCTTGCGCCGATCACGCCAGAAACGAGCGGCGAAAGCGGGCCAGGGTCGCGGAACGCGGCGAGAAAGCCGACATAGACCAGCACGAGGATTAGTGGACCGGGGGTCGTTTCCGCGAGCGCGAGGCCATCGAGCATCTCGCCGGGGCGCAGCCAGCGGAAGGTCTCCACCGCCTCCTGCGCCACGTAGGAGAGCACCGCGTAGGCCCCGCCGAAGGTAACCACTGCCATTTTCGAAAAGAACGCAGCGATCGGCACGAAAACGCTGTGCGTACCGAAGAGGGCGACGAGCGGGACGAGCGGCAGTACCCAGAGTGCCAACCCTGCTGCGAGGGTCGTGAGCGTGCCGGCCCAGCCGCGGCTCCGGATCGGGGCCGTCTCCTCCGTCTCCTCGCGTGCAATCGCGGGCTGGAAGATCGGAACCTGCCAACCGATCAGCGCGGCCGCTGCGATCACCAGCGGAAAGGGCAGTGAGAACGCGAACAGCGCGAAAAAGGCCGCGCCGGCCACCGCGAGATGCGCGCGGGTTTTCAACGCCCGCCGCGCGACGCGAACGAGTGCTTCGATCACTACCGCCAGCACGGCTGCTTTCAAACCGAAGAACAAAGCGCCGAGCCAGCCGGTGTTGCGATAGAGCGCATAGAGGACGGAGAGGCCGAGGATGACGCAGAAGCCGGGTAATACGAACAGGATGCCGGCTACGAGCCCGCCGCGCAGGCCATGCAGCCGCCAGCCGATGTAGGTCGCGAGCTGCTGGGCCTCGGGGCCGGGCAAAAGCATGCAATAGTTGAGCGCGTGGAGGAAGTGCGGCTCTGCGATCCAGCGCTTTTCCTCGACGAGGATGCGGTGCATCAGTGCGATCTGCCCGGCAGGCCCGCCGAAACTCGTGAGGCCGATCTTGAGCCAGACCGGGAGGGCTTCGCCGAACGAAGGCCGCGCTGGCGGCGCGTCGTCCGTCATTTTCGAGCTGGCTTCGATCATGATGCCCTCGCGCCGGGGTTCGGCCAGTTGTGCGTCTCGCTCACCGCGTCCCGGCACCAGCGGTAGAAGGCGTCGTAGAGCAGCATTCCGGCGTCGAGCTGGGCGAGATCGTCGCGGAACATGCGGGATAGCCCGAGCGATGCGGCCAGCAGCCCCTCGGCCTGCGGCGCGAGGTCTGGCCGCGCGATATCGGCGGCGCGCACGATGGAAGCGAGCCGCGCGAGGGCGGGTGTCGCGAGGCCGAATTCGTGCACCATCGTGTCGAAAGTGCAGGTGTGATCCGCGCCTGCCGGATCGCCCCGGTGGGAGAAAAACACGTTCTCGATGTCGAACGGCGTCGCGCCGAAACGATCGGCGACCGCCTCGACCTCCGACGGGGCGACAAAGAGGAACACTGCCTCGGGATCGATGAAGCGGCGGATCAGCCACGGGCAGGCGATGCGGTCGATCTTCGGTCGGGCGCGCGTCACCCAGAGCGTACGGCCGGTCGGGGCGCGCGGCGGCACGGCAGCCGTATTCACCAGCGGCAGATCCTGCGCCTGCCAGGCTATGAAACCGCCCTCGAGCGAAGAAGCTTCCGCTCCGAGGTGACGCAACCAGGCGGCGACGCCTTGCGATAGCTTCAACCCCTTCTGACAGGAGACGACAACGGAGCGACCGGCGAGGGCAGCGCCCCAGAGCGCGACATCCTTGTGAGACCGACGTTGCGACGCCGGAATCATCCGTGGGTCGAGGGCGTAATCCTCGTCGATCCGGACATCGATGACGAGCGGCGCTTCGGGCGTGCCGGCGAGGCGCGCGAGCTGTGCAGGCGTGATTTCAGTGGGTGATGGCATGGCATCCCTCCCTTCAAGGCGTCCTTGCCCGAGAGAAAAATCCCGACGGGCGAACAAGCAGGACGCGAATGTTGGGCTGACGCCTCACGGGGCCTTCGCGATCCGCCCCTTGAGTGCATGGATAGGCCGGGCGGGTGAGCTCCGTCAATCCTCCCGCGAGGGACTTGCTCACGCGAAGTTTATCGGTGCGAAATGGCAAAACCGGCCTCCTGCTCCCATCTTGGGCCGGCAATCGGAAAGAAAGTTCCGTAACAAGAAGGGCCCTGATCCCATGACGAAATACGCCAAGACCGCCGAAGCCATCGCCAACCTCACGCCCGAGCAATATCGCGTGACGCAGCAGAACGGCACCGAACGGCCGTTCACGGGCGAGTATACCGACAACAAGAAGGTCGGGATTTATGTCGATATCGTCTCGGGCGAGCCGTTGTTTGCCTCGACCGACAAGTTCGACTCCGGTTGTGGCTGGCCGAGCTTCGCTAAGCCTCTGGTCTCGACCCACGTGACCGAACATCGCGACACCGCGCATGGGATGATCCGCACCGAGGTGCGCTCGAAGCATGGCGACAGTCATCTCGGGCATGTGTTCGAGGACGGACCGCGCCATCTCGGCGGGTTGCGCTATTGCATCAACTCGGCTTCGCTCCGGTTCATTCCGAAGGAGAAGATGGCCGAGGAAGGCTATGCCGATTATCTCGATCAGGTAGGGGAGGTTTGACGATGACCGAACGGGCAGTGCTTGCCGGCGGATGCTTCTGGGGCATGCAGGATCTCATCC
>DAORNC010000006.1:0-1476 GCA_035440785.1 Rhabdaerophilum sp.
CGTCTGGATCCGCGTGTTCCCGGACGTTCCGGTGTCGAAGAAGCCGGCCGAAGTCCGCATGGGCTCGGGCAAGGGCTCGCCGGAATTCTGGATGGCCAAGATCCGTCCGGGCCGCATCATGTTCGAGATCGGCGGTGTCGATGTCGAACTGGCGCGTGAAGCGTTGACCCTCGCGGCGGCCAAGCTGCCGATGAAGACGCGCTTCGTCCAGCGCATCGCCGAATAAGGGGAGGATGAGATGAAAGCCAACCAGCGTCTTTCCGACCTTCGCGTGATGACGGTCGACCAGCTTCAGGATGAACTCGTCAAGCTGAAGAAGGAGCAGTTCAACCTGCGCTTCCAGCGTGCGACGGGCCAGCTTGAGAACATGGCCCGCGTTCGCGAAGTCCGTCGCGACGTCGCGCGCGTCAAGACCATCCAGCGTTCGAAACTCGCCGCCGCGGCGAAGGGGTAAGGATAAAGCGATGCCGAAGCGCATTCTCCAGGGCGTCGTCGTCAGCGATGTCCAGAACAAGACAGTCGTGGTCAAGGTGGAGCGTCGCTTCACCCACCCGCTTCTGAAGAAGACCGTCCGCCGTTCGAAGAACTACCATGCCCATGATGAGGCGAATGCCTGCAAGGTGGGTGACGAGGTTTCCATCGAGGAAACCCGTCCGATGTCGAAGCTCAAGCGCTGGGTTGTCCTGGCGGGCGTGCAGAAGGCCTAATTTCGCTCTTGTGCTTTGGGCGTGAAGCGTCTAGGGCTTCGCGCTTCGCGATAGCGAGTGAAGACCGAAACATGAAGCCGCAAGGTTTCAGGGGGAGGGGGCGTTTTGCGCTCCCTCGTCAGGCGTAGTCCGGGACCTTGGGTCGCCGGAAACCGATCTGAAGGAAAGGAAGGATCATCTCATGATCCAGATGCAAACCAATCTCGACGTTGCCGATAATTCCGGCGCGCGCCGCGTCATGTGCATCAAGGTGCTCGGCGGCTCGAAGCGGAAGTATGCTGGCGTCGGCGACATCATCGTGGTGTCGATCAAGGAAGCCATTCCCAAAGGCCGCGTGAAGAAGGGCGACGTCATGAAGGCGGTCGTCGTTCGCACGGCGAAGGATATCAAGCGCGCCGATGGTTCGGTGATCCGCTTCGATTCCAACGCGGCCGTTCTGATCAACAATCAGAAGGAGCCGATCGGCACCCGTATCTTCGGGCCGGTGCCGCGCGAACTGCGCGCCCGCCAGCATATGAAGATCATTTCGCTCGCGCCGGAGGTGCTGTAATGGCTGCGAAAATCAAGAAGGGCGATCGCGTTGTCGTCATTTCGGGCCGTGACAAGGGCAAGTCGGGCGAAGTGCTCGAGGTCCGTCCGGCCGAGGGCCGTGCCGTGGTGCGCGGTGTGGCGATGATCAAGAAGCATCAGCGCCAGACCCAGAACCAGCAGGGCGGCATCATCTCGAAGGAAGGCTCGATCGACCTTTCCAACCTCGCGATCGCCGATC
>DAORNC010000006.1:1486-18759 GCA_035440785.1 Rhabdaerophilum sp.
GGACGGCAAGCCGAGCCGCGTCGGGTTCAAGACGCTCGAGGATGGCCGCAAGGTCCGTTTCGCCAAGCGTTCGGGGGATCTGATCGATGCTTGATGTCACCAATTACGAGCCCCGGCTCAAGAAATACTACCGCGACGTCGTCGTGCCGAAGATGCAGGAGCAGTTCGGCTACAAGAACGTCATGGAAATCCCGAAGATCGAGAAGATCGTCCTGAACATGGGCGTCGGTGAGTCGACGGGCGATTCCAAGAAAGCCTCCGTCGCGGCGGCCGATCTCGCGGCCATCGCCGGCCAGAAGCCGGTCATCACCCGCGCTCGCAAGGCTATCGCGCAGTTCAAGCTGCGCGAGAACATGCCGATCGGCGCCAAGGTGACGCTGCGCCAGGCGCGCATGTACGAATTTCTCGACCGTCTCATCACGATCGCGCTGCCGCGCGTTCGCGACTTCCGCGGCCTCAACGGCAAGTCCTTCGACGGGCGCGGCAACTATGCGATGGGCATCAAGGAGCACATCGTGTTCCCGGAGATCAACTACGACAAGGTTGATCAGATCTGGGGCATGGACGTGATCGTCTGCACCACCGCGAAAACCGATGAGGAGGCCCGTGCTCTCCTCAAATTGTTCAACTTCCCGTTCCGGCAGTAAGCCCAGGGTCAGCCCTTTCGCTTAGACGCGGAAACCAGGAGTGAAATAGATGGCCAAAAAAGGCATGGTCGAAAAGAACAACCGCCGGCAGAAGCTCGTGAAGCAATATGCCGAGAAGCGTGCTGCTCTGAAGGCGACCATTATGAACAAGGACGTCGCCTTCGAGGAGCGCATTGCCGCGACCCTCAAGCTCGCCGAACTGCCGCGCAATTCAGCCGGGAACCGTGTCCGCCTCCGCTGCGAGGTTTCGGGCCGTTCGCGGGCCGTTTATCGCAAGTTCAAGATGAGCCGTATCGCGCTGCGCGAACTCGGCAACAAGGGGCTCGTTCCGGGCCTCGTCAAGTCCAGCTGGTAAGGGGGCGCATCCATGTCGATGAATGATCCTCTGGGCGATATGCTCACTCGTATCCGCAACGCGCAGATGCGCAAGAAGTCCCGCGTTTCGACGCCGGGCTCCAGGCTCCGCGCGCGCGTTCTCGATGTTCTCAAGGCCGAGGGTTACATCCGCGGCTACTCCGAGACGCAGTTCGACAATGGCCGGACCGAATTCGATATCGAGCTGAAGTATTTCGAGGGCGCCCCGGCGATCCGCGAAATCAAGCGCATTTCGAAGCCGGGTCGCCGCGTCTATTCGCCGGTTGAATCCTTGCCGCGTGTGGCCAATGGCCTCGGCATCACGATCGTCTCCACGCCGTCGGGCGTGATGGCGGACCACGATGCTCGCGACAAGAATGTCGGCGGCGAACTGCTCTGCACTGTCTTCTAAGCGAACCGGGAGAGGAGGTTTCCATGTCGAAAGTCGGCAAGAAGCCGGTCGAAATCCCGGCCGGCGCTACCCCCAAGGTTGAGGGCCAGAAGGTCTCGATCAAGGGCCCGAAGGGTGAACTGAGCTTCGTCGTTCCCGACGATGTCGCGGTCAAGCTCGAGGGCAATGCCATTACCGTTGACCCGCGCACCGGGACCAAGCGCGCCCGCGCGCTCTGGGGCACCTCGCGTGCCCGGATCAACAACATCGCCGTCGGCGTGACCAAGGGCTTCGAGAAGAAGCTCGAGATCAACGGCGTCGGTTACCGCGCGGCGGTCGAGGGCAAGAACCTCAACCTCTCGCTCGGCTATTCGCATCCGGTCCTGTTCCCGATCCCGGCTGGGATCACTGTCGCAACCCCGAAGCCGACGGAAATCGTTGTCTCGGGCATCGACAGGCAGCAGGTCGGTCAGGTCGCCGCGGAGATTCGCGCCTGGCGTGGCCCCGAGCCCTTCAAGGGTAAGGGCGTCAAGTATGAGGGCGAGTTCATCTTCCGCAAGGAAGGCAAGAAGAAGTAAGGCGGACCCAGCATGGCACATCTTACCACGAACGAGCGCCGCAAGGCGCGTGTCCGCGCCCAGATCCGCTCGGCGGCCAACGGTCGCCCGCGTCTCTCGGTCTTCCGCTCCTCCAAGCAGATCTATGCCCAGATCATCGACGATGCGAAGGGCGTGACCGTTGTCGCGGCCTCGACCGTCGAAAAGGATCTCAAGGGCAAGCTCAAGACCGGCGCCGACGTCGAGGCCGCGAAGGCCATCGGCAAGCTCGTCGCCGAGCGCGCGATCAAGGCGGGCATCAAGGCCGTCGTGTTTGATCGCGGGCAATATATCTATCATGGCCGCGTCAAGGCTCTGGCTGACGGCGCGCGCGAGGGCGGGCTCGAGTTCTGATCCCGCTTTAAGAAGCCGGTGCAAGGGATTCGGATGACTCCGTTTCCCGCTCCGGCACCCAAGCGAGCGGGGGGCAATCGCCTGTCCGCGCAAGTAAGGAAAGAGAAATGGCAGCAGAACGTGAAGGCGGTTCCGGCCGTGGCCGTGAAGGCCGCGAGCGTCGTGACCGCGACCAGCGTGAAGAGCGCGATAGCGAGTTCGTTGATCGCCTCGTCCACATCAACCGCGTCGCCAAGACCGTGAAGGGTGGCCGCCGCATGGCGTTCGCCGCGCTCGTGGTCGTCGGTGACCAGAAGGGTCGCGTCGGCTTCGGCCACGGCAAGGCCCGCGAAGTGCCGGAAGCGATCCGTAAGGCTACGGAAAGCGCCAAGCGCGCGCTGATCCGTGTGCCGCTGCGTGACGGCCGCACCCTGCACCACGACGTGCCCGGACGCCACGGCGCTGGCAAGGTGTTCCTCCGCGCCGCGCCGGCCGGTACCGGCATCATCGCCGGCGGCCCGATGCGCGCGGTGTTCGAATGCCTCGGCATGCACGACGTCGTCGCGAAGTCGCTCGGCTCGTCGAACCCGTACAACATGGTGCGCGCTACCTTCGACGCCCTCAAGGCCGAAGATTCGCCGCGCACGGTTGCGGCTCGCCGTGGCCTCAAGGTCTCCGTGCTCCAGTCCCGCCGTCGCGATGTCGACGGGGGCGAAGCCGTTGACGCGTGAGGGCTGACACATGGCAAAAGCTCCCGCAAAAACCGTTACTGTCGAGCAGTACGCCTCGCCGATCCGTCGTCCGAAGGATCAGCGCGCGACCCTGATCGGCCTGAAGCTCAACAAGATCGGCCGTCGCTCGACGCTTCCCGACAATCCCTCGACCCGGGGGATGATCGCGAAGGTTGCGCACATGGTCCGCATCGTCGAAGAATGAGGAGGGGGACATGAAGCTTACCGACCTCCGTGACAACGAAGGCGCGACCAAGGCCCGCATGCGCGTCGGCCGTGGTATCGGCTCCGGCAAGGGCAAGACCGGCGGCCGCGGCGTGAAGGGTCAGAAGGCCCGCACCGGCGTCGCCATCAAGGGCTTCGAAGGCGGCCAGATGCCGCTGCATCGTCGCCTCCCGAAGCGCGGCTTCAACAATATCGGCGCGAAGGACCTCAACGAGGTCAACCTAGGCCGCATCCAGGAAGCCGTCGATGCCGGCAAGCTCGACAAGAAGGCGACCGTGACGATCGAGACGCTGGTGGCAGCGGGCGTTTGCTCGAAGCCGCGTGATGGCGTCAAGATCCTCGGCGTCGGCGAACTCAAGGCGAAGCTCGCGTTCGAGGTGTTCCGCGCCTCGAAGAGCGCCGTCGCCGCGATCGAGAAGGCTGGCGGCTCCGTGAAGCTGCTCGCCGAGGCGACTGCCTGACGAAACTTCCGGCGCCGGGGTGACAAACTCCGGCGCCGGTCTTATTTCGACGGAAGAACGACAGCTCTTTCGCCGGTTCCTGAGCGCAGGCCATCCCATGCGCCCGCATTCTCCGGCGGAGCCCCGCTGATCGTTCCCATCAAGCCACGGCAGGATCCTTCGGGTTGCACGGGCAGGGACGGAGACAGGGTCTGACATGGCATCGGCAGCAGAACAGCTTGCGGCAAACCTGAATTTCGGCGCTCTGGCGAAGGCCGAGGAGCTGAAGAAGCGTATCTGGTTCACGCTCGGCGCGTTGCTGGTCTATCGCCTCGGTACCTATATTCCGCTGCCGGGTATCAACCCCGAAGCGCTCGCGGATGTGTTCAAGCAGCAGCAGGCCGGCGTGCTTGGGCTCTTCAACATGTTTTCCGGCGGTGCGGTGGGGCGTCTTGCGATCTTCGCGCTCAACATCATGCCGTATATCTCGGCCTCGATCATCATCCAGCTGATGACCACCGTGTCGCCGACGCTTGAGGCCCTCAAGAAGGAGGGCGAGGCCGGACGTCGCCAGATCAACCAATATACGCGCTACCTCACCGTATTGCTGGCCCTGTTCCAGAGTTACGGCATCGCGGTCGGTCTGCAATCGTCGGGGACGATCGTCCAGAACCCCGGGCCGTTCTTCCTGCTCTCGACCGTCATCACACTGACAGGGGGCACGCTGTTCCTGATGTGGCTGGGCGAGCAGATCACCAGCCGCGGCATCGGCAACGGCACCTCGCTCATCATCTTCGCCGGTATCGTGGCGGAACTGCCGTCGGCGATCGCCGGAACGCTTGAACTCAGCCGCCAGGGCGCGCTTTCCGCCGGGCTGATCGTCGCGGTGATGATCATGGCGGTTGCGGTGGTGGCATTCATTGTCTTCATGGAGCGCGCGCAGCGCCGGCTGCTCATCAACTATCCGAAGCGGCAGATGGGCAACAAGGTCTACGAGGGGCAGACATCGTTCCTGCCGCTCAAGCTCAATACCTCGGGTGTCATCCCGCCGATCTTCGCCTCCTCGCTGTTGCTGATGCCGACGACGATCGCCAGCTTCGCGCAGACGGGCGGCCCGCAGTGGCTCCAGACCATGAACACCTATCTCGGGCATGGCCGGCCACTCTACATGCTGCTCTACGCGGCGCTGATCATCTTCTTCGCGTTCTTCTACACCGCGATCGTCTTCAACCCGATCGAAACCGCCGACAACCTCAAGAAGCACGGCGGCTTTATCCCTGGCATTCGCCCTGGCGAGAAGACGGCGCAATACATCGATTACGTGCTCTCCCGCATCACTGTGATCGGCGCGGCCTATCTCACCGTGATCTGCCTGTTACCCGAATTTCTAATTTCGGCAGCTGCCCTTCCGTTCTACTTCGGGGGCACCTCCATCCTGATCGTGGTTTCGGTTACGATGGACACGGTGGCCCAGGTGCATGGCTATCTGCTCGCGCATCAGTATGAGGGTCTCGTCAAGAAGGCCAAGCTCAGGGGGAGTAAACGATGAGGTTGATTCTGCTCGGACCGCCCGGCGCGGGGAAGGGGACCCAGGCGACGCGGCTCGTCGAGAAGCACGGCATTGTCCAGCTTTCGACCGGCGACATGCTGCGCGCGGCGGTGGCGAACGCCACGCCGATCGGTCTCAAGGCCAAAGCCGTGATGGAATCGGGCGGGTTGGTCTCGGATGAGATCGTGATTGGCATCATCAAGGACCGTATCGGCGAGGCGGATGCGGCGCGGGGGTTCATTCTTGACGGGTTCCCGCGCACGGTTGCGCAGGCGGAAGCCCTCGAGAAACTGCTGGCGGAGCAGAATCTCAAGCTCGATGCTGTGATCGAACTTGAAGTCGATCAGGCGGCGCTTGTCGGCCGCATTGTCAAGCGAGCCGAAGATGCGAAGGCCGCCGGGCAGCCGGTGCGCAAGGATGACGACCCCGAAGTTTTCAAGACCCGCCTCGCGGCATACAACCGCGATACGGCGGCCGTGACGCCGTTCTACGCCGAGCGCGGTCAGCTGACCCGCATCGACGGCATGAAGGGCATTGCCGATGTGGCTGCGGCGATCGACAAGGTGCTGGGGGCATAACCGACTCCGGCGAATGAGGAATTCGGTGGACGGATTCCTCAATAAATGCGTGCTTGGGGCTTGACGGGGGGCGTTGTTCTCGTCTATCCGCAACCCCTACCGACGAGGCAGACCGCGCGGGGAAACTCGCGCGCTTTTATGTTTTACCCTTCGAGCGCTTTTTGAGTGTTTGGCGGGAAGCCGGTCGGAAGACGGAATTTTGAGCGGTTGAAGGTTCCCGATGCGGGGTCTTGGGCCGCGCGGCGGTCCTCAGGGGTCGACAGCTAAGGAGAAGTGCAGTGGCTCGTATCGCGGGCGTGAACATTCCGACCTCGAAGCGCGTTTGCATCGCGCTGCGCTATATTCACGGCATTGGTCCGGTGAATGCCGTTGAGATCTGCGAAAAGGTCGGCATTCCGCTGACGCGTCGCGTCAACGAGCTGACGGACGCCGAGATCCTCCAGATCCGCGAAACGATCGACCGCGACTATCAGGTTGAAGGCGACCTGCGCCGCGAGACCGCGATGAACATCAAGCGCCTGATGGACCTCGGCTGCTATCGCGGCCTGCGCCATCGTCGCGGCCTGCCGGTTCGCGGCCAGCGCACGCATACCAATGCGCGTACCCGCAAGGGCAAGCCGAAGCCGATCGCCGGCAAGAAGAAGTAATTCCGTAAAAGAAATTCCGTGGCGCTCGCGCGCCGCGCCCTGTCCGAGACACGAAAGCTCAAGACGATATGGCCAAGGAAGCTCAACGTATTCGCCGCCGTGAACGCAAGAACATCGTTTCGGGCGTCGCGCATGTGAATGCCTCGTTCAACAACACGATGATCACCATCACCGATGCCCAGGGCAATGCGATCTCCTGGTCGTCCGCCGGCATGATGGGGTTCAAGGGCTCGAAGAAGTCGACGCCGTATGCGGCTCAGGTTGCGGCGGAAGATGCCGCCCGCAAGGCCTCCGAGCACGGCATGCGCACGCTTGAGGTCGAGGTTTCCGGGCCGGGTTCGGGTCGTGAATCGGCTCTTCGCGCGCTTCAGGCTGCCGGTTTCACCGTGACCTCGATTCGCGACGTGACGCCGATCCCGCACAATGGCTGCCGCCCGCGCAAGCGCCGCCGCGTCTGATTTTTTCGTGTGCGTTCTGACGACGGGCACCGCGATGGGCGCGGCGCCCGATTGCCGTTTCAAGGATAAAAAATCGTGATCCAGAAGAATTGGCAGGACCTGATCAAGCCGTCCAAGCTCGAAGTGATCCCCGGTGACGATGCCTCGCGCGTCGCAACCGTCGTGGCAGAGCCGCTCGAGCGCGGCTTCGGCATGACGCTGGGCAACTCGCTTCGCCGTATCCTCCTGTCGTCGCTTCAGGGTGCCGCCGTCACCGCGATCCATATCGACGGCGTGCTGCACGAGTTCTCGTCGATTGCCGGTGTCCGCGAGGACGTGACCGATATCGTCCTCAACATCAAGGACGTCGCGCTGAAGATGCAGGGCGATGGCGTGAAGCGTCTGGTTCTGCGCAAGCAGGGTCCGGGCGTCGTCACTGCCGGCGACATTCAGGTGACGGGCGATATCGAGGTTCTCAATCCGGAACTCGAGATCTGCACGCTCGATGATGGCGCCGAACTGCGCATGGAACTGCATGTCTCGACCGGCAAGGGCTATGTCCCGGCCGATCGCAACCGCTCGGAAGACGCGGCCATCGGCCTCATCCCGATCGACAGCCTGTTCTCGCCGGTTCGCAAGGTTTCCTATCGCGTCGAGAACACCCGTTCGGGCCAGATCCTCGACTACGACAAGCTTACCATGACTATCGAGACCGATGGCTCGGTTACTCCGGAAGATGCGCTCGCCTACTCGGCCCGCATCCTTCAGGACCAGCTCGAGATCTTCCTCAACTTCGAGGAGCCGAAGAAGCCCGAGACACAGGCCGCGATCCCCGATCTCGCCTTCAACCCGGCGCTGCTCAAGAAGGTCGATGAGCTCGAACTGTCGGTCCGTTCGGCGAACTGCCTGAAGAACGACAACATCGTCTACATCGGCGACCTTATCCAGAAGACCGAGAGCGAAATGCTGCGCACGCCGAACTTTGGCCGCAAGTCGCTCAATGAGATCAAGGAAGTGCTGGCGCAGATGGGCCTCCATCTTGGCATGGAAGTGTCGGGCTGGCCGCCGGAGAACATCGAAGATCTCGCCAAGCGTTTCGAGGAACACTACTGATCCACAGCGATTTCCGGCAAAGCGGTTTCCGGTTTGTCATCGAGAACGCGTAAAATGAAATCGGCACGGGGCGCTTCGGCGCCCCTGCTTTCGGGACGGGGCGGGCCCGGCCCTTAACAGGTCGTCCGTTCCGTGGCACGGCGGACGTCAGAACGAAGGAGAGCCAACATGCATCACGGTTTCCGTGGCCGTCGCTTTTCGCGCACCGCCTCTCACCGCAAGGCGATGTTCGCCAACATGGCGCAGGCGCTGATCACCCATGAGCAGATCATGACGACGCTGCCGAAGGCGAAGGATCTGCGTCCCATCGTCGAGAAGCTCGTCACCCTTGGCAAGCGCGGAGATCTGCACGCGCGCCGTCAGGCGATTGACGAAATTCGTAGCGAGGAAGTCGTGCGCAAGCTGTTCGACGTCATCGCCAAGCGTTATGCCGCGCGCAACGGCGGCTACCTTCGCATCATGAAGGCGGGTTTCCGCTACGGTGATGCGGCGCCGATGGCGGTGATCGAATTCGTCGATCGCGACGTCGATGCCAAAGGTAAGGCCGACAAGGCCCGCCATGCCGAGATTGTCGCGGCGAACGCCGACGCAGCCTGATCCTCATCAGGCAGGAACGCAAAAAGGCGGCTTCGGCCGCCTTTTTTGTTGCTCAGGCTGGCTGGTAGCGAGGGCAGGCTGGCGCGACGCGAGCCAACTCGATGAAGTCCGCGCCGCTCATCTCGGCGACCTTGTCGATGGGCAGCATGTCGAGCGTGCTGGTCGTCATGCCGAGCGACCAGGCCGCGAAGCGGCGCTTGCCAAGGAAGCGCAGGCCAGCGATGCGCAGATCCTTATGGCGCTCGTCTACGAGAATGCGGGCAATCACGCCGTTGAGGTTGGCGCGCTCGCCCTCGAGAACCTGTGCCAGCCAGTCGCGCCCGACGACAAGAATGCCGGAAATCGCAAACGCGGCGTTGTTTCGGCGCGCCGATTCCACAATATTGCCCAGCATCCGGCCTCCGCTTGCGGAAGAAGGGTCGAAGCACGGGCGACTCGTATAAACGAATTGGGTCAGCATGGGCACAAACTCCAACAGCGGGACCATTATGCGCGGCAGGGTTGAAAAGATGATGAAGGCAAGCGACAAAATGACCATTGGCGGTACGACTCATGGCGGGCGCATCGCAGGGTGGGTGCTCCCCGTGTTGCTTCTGATGGGGTCGGGGGTGGTAGGCGCGGAAGCGCAAGGCCTCGATTTCCTGCGCAGGGCACCGGAAAGCCGAGCCGAGATCGCGCTGTCCTTCGCACCGATCGTGAAGGCGGCGGCGCCTGCGGTCGTCAACGTCTATGCCTCGTCAAAGCAGGAGCAGGCCAAGAATCCGTTCGCGGGCGATCCGTTCTTCGAACGCTTCTTTGGCGGCCTCTCTCAGCCCGAGCGGGCCAGGAATTCGGTCGGCTCCGGCGTCATCATCGACAAGGCCGGCATCGTCGTTACCAATCACCACGTGATCGAGGGAATGACTGAAATCAAGGTTGCGCTGGCCGACCGGCGTGAGTTCCAGGCAGAGGTGATGCTGCGCGATCCGAAATCGGATCTCGCCGTTCTCAAGCTGAAGGCAACCGAAAGCTTCGTCGCGCTGGAACTCGGCAATTCGGATGCGCTCGAAGTGGGCGATTTCGTGCTCGCCATCGGCAATCCGTTCGGCGTCGGGCAAACGGTGACGCAGGGCATCGTCTCGGCGCTCGCGCGCACCCATGTCGGGGTGAGCGACTACCAGTTCTTCATCCAGACGGACGCCGCGATCAATCCAGGTAATTCCGGCGGTGCGCTGGTGGACATGAAAGGCCGCGTCATCGGCATCAACACCGCAATCTTCTCGAAATCGGGCGGCAGCCACGGCATCGGCTTCGCCATTCCGGCGAACATGGTCAAGGCCGTGCTGGAAAATGCCAAGGCCGGCGGCGGCGTGATCCGTCGGCCGTGGTTCGGCGCGTCGCTGCAGGCGGTAACGGCGGAACTCGCCGAAACGCTTGGCCTCGCGCGTCCGGCCGGAGCGCTGGTCGCCGAGGTGGTGGCGGGCAGCCCGGCCGAAAAAGCAGGCTTGCGCAAGCTCGACGTTATCACCGCCGTCGACGGCAATCCGATCGACGACCCCGATGCTTTCGGCTTCCGGTTCTCGACCAAGATCGTGGGGGGCAAGGTGAAGATGGCCTATCTGCGTGGCGGAAAGGCGCAAGAGATCGAGGTGCAGCTGGTGGTGGCGCCCGAGACGCCGCCGCGTAAACCGGTGAAGATCGGTGGGAATACGCCTTTCACCGGCGCGACTCTGGTCAATGTCTCGCCAGCGGTGAAGGAGGATCTGTCGATCAATGGCATCGATTCCGGGGTCGCGGTCAGCGAGGTGGAGAATGGCTCTCCCGCCGATCAGGTCGGTTTCCAGAAAGGGGACGTCATCATCGCGGTCAACGGCCAACGTATCGCCGACACCGAGGCGATGGACAAGGCCGCGCGCGGCCGCACCTACGTCTGGCGCGTGACGTTCAACCGCGGCGGCCAGTCCTTTACCTCCGTTTTCGGGGGGTGAGGTGCTCGAAGGTGAACAGCATCGCCCACTGGCTGACCGGATGCGCCCGGAAGTGCTGGCCGATCTTGTCGGGCAGGAACACCTGACCGGCGTGGGCGGGGCGCTGCGCCGTCTGGCCGCCTCCGGCTCCCCCGGTTCGCTCGTTCTCTGGGGACCGCCCGGTACAGGCAAGACGACTGTGGCGCGGCTCCTTGCGCACGACACCGATCTCGTCTTCGAGCAGGTCTCGGCGATTTTTTCGGGTGTAGCTGACCTCAAGAAGGTTTTCGAGGCGGCGAAACTCCGCCGCAAGATGGGGCAGGGTACGCTGCTCTTTGTCGATGAGATCCACCGCTTCAATCGCGCGCAGCAGGACAGTTTCCTGCCGGTGATGGAGGACGGCACCATCACGCTGATCGGCGCGACGACCGAAAATCCGTCCTTCGCGCTCAATGCGGCGTTGCTCTCCCGCGCGCGGGTTCTGACCTTCAAGTCGCTCGACGAGGGCGCGATCCTGCGGTTGCTCGAACGCGCGGAGAAGGTGACGGGAAAGCCGCTCCCGCTTGATGACGATGCGCGTGTGGCACTTGCCGGCATGGCGGACGGCGACGGACGAGCGGCATTGACACTGGCGGAGGAGGTCTGGCGCGCAGCGGAACCCGGCGAGGTCTTCGATACGGCGGGCCTTCAGGTCGTGATCCAGCGTCGCGCGCCGATCTACGACAAGAGCGAGGACGGGCATTACAACCTCATTTCCGCACTCCATAAATGCGTTCGGGGCTCGGACCCCGACGCGGCGCTCTATTATTTCTGCCGGATGTGCGACGCCGGCGAGGATCCGCGCTTTCTCGCACGCCGCCTCGTCCGGATGGCGGTGGAGGATATCGGCCTTGCCGATCCGCAGGCACTGGTCCATGCGCGCGCGGCTGCCGAGACCTACGAACAGCTCGGTTCCCCCGAGGGCGAACTCGCGCTTGCCAATGCCGTGATCTATCTCGCGACGGCGCCGAAATCGAACGCCGCCTATGTCGCCTACAAGGCGGCGGCACGGATCGCGAAGGAAGGCGGCTCGCTGATGCCGCCGAAAACGATCCTGAATGCGCCGACCAAGTTCATGAAGGGTGAAGGCTACGGCGCGGGCTATGCCTACGATCATGACGCACCGCATGCCTTTTCGGGGCAGGATTACTGGCCGGAGGCATTGGGCCGGCAGCAGTTCTACGATCCGCCCGAGCGCGGATTCGAGCGGGAAATCCGCAAGCGACTCGAATTCTGGGACAAACTCCGGCGGGAGCGCGGCGGACCATGAACTCCGATGAGGCAACTCATCGTTGGGGGAAGGCGCTGGCGACCGTTACCGCACTGGTTGCATGGGTTTCGCTCGCCACGCAGGTGAAGGTTGCCTTCGCCAATCTTGATCTCTTGGGAGGAACACCGGGACTGGCGATTTGGCGCCTTCTCGGCTTCTTCACAATCCTGACCAATTTCCTGATCGCACTGGCGATGACGATACGCGCATCCGGTCGCTGGCCGCACAACTGGCCCGACGAGCGGCATGTGCTCGGAGCGCTGACGGTCTCCATCGCACTCGTGGGGGCCGTCTACCATGCGGTACTGGCGAAGTTGTGGAATCCGGTAGGCCTGCATTGGTGGTCGGATCAGGGTCTGCATACCGGGGTGCCGATGCTGTTCGGCCTCTATTGGTTCGCTTTCGCACCCAAATCCGGCTTGCGATGGTTTGATACGCTGCAATGGATGCTCTATCCCAGCGCCTATGCCATGTATGCGCTCACGCGCGGCGCGCTCGACGGTTGGTATCCCTATCCATTTATAGATGTCGGCAAGCTGGGCTATCCGGCCGTTCTCGCCAATGTTGCGGGATTGGCGCTTGCCGTCGGCTTCGGCGCATCGGTCCTGATCGGTTATGCGCGCTGGCAAGATCGGCACTTGGTCTGATGCCATGCCCGGCGGTTCCGGGCATGTGCGCGGCATGAAATCTGTCCGCCTCAGGCGGCGAGCGAAGCGGCTGCTTCCGCGAGGCGGGCGCTGGCCCAGGCACGGCCACCTTCGGCGATGTCGGAATCCTGCGTCACCTTGGCGATGATGGCGAGATCCCGCGCGTTTTTCGGCTGCGCCTTGAGGATGGCGATGAGCTTGCCATAGCGCTCTTCGGCGATGGCATTGGCTTCGCCTCCGAGGCGCATCCAGCCTGGAATGCCCCCGTTCGCCGCCGCGGCGGCGATCGCGTCGCGATGTGCGGCGAGCTGTCCCCGAAGGGACTCGGCTTCCGCCCAGAGCTTGGCGATGGGTGTGGTCCCAGCCGCGAAAGCCGGCGCACCGGCGATCAGGGTGGCACCGGTGACGGCAGCACCCGCCACGAGCATGCGGCGGGAGACAAGTGTCGTCTTGGTCATGGGTTTTCCTCGTTTTCGGTTGGAGGAGCGGTCGAAAGCCGACCGGGAACGCACATGAACCCGAATTCCCGATCGGCAATTCCATCTTATACTCACAACATGAATAAGTGCTGAGCGCCCTGTGCAACGGCCGTTGCGACAATCCTTCCGGCCCGGTTGCCCGACCAGCTTGCGCTTCGGGGAGCCTTGCGTCAAAAGGTCAGCATGAACACGGCGTTGCTGGTCTTTCTCGGCGGGGGCATCGGTGCGGTCGGCCGCTGGGCGATCGGCCTCGGTGCGATGCGCCTCCTCGGCGTGGGGTTTCCTTATGGCACGCTGCTCGTCAATCTCGCCGGCTGCTTCGCGATGGGGGCTCTCGCACGCATTCTGTTTCAAGCGGAGCAGGGTGGGCACGACCTCCGCATCTTTCTGATGACCGGGGTGCTTGGTGGGTTCACGACCTTTTCGGCGTTTTCGCTGGAGGTCGCCAACCTGTGGATGCGGCAGGAAAGCGGCGCGGCGCTCCTGTATATCCTCCTGTCCGTCGGCGGGTCTCTGGCGGGGATCGCTGCCGGACTCTGGCTTGGCGGCATGCTCGCGCGATAAGGATCGGAATTCGAGATGAGCGGCGTCACCACGCGCGAAGTGAAGGCGGACGAGGCCGGGATGCGGCTCGACCGCTGGTTCAAGACGCATTTCCCGGATCTGGCCTTCGGCCATCTCCAGCGCATCCTGCGTACGGGGCAGGTGCGGATTGATGGCGCGCGTGCCAAGGCCGATACGCGGATCGAGCCGGGGCAGGTGATCCGGATTCCGCCGCTGGAAAAGCCGGCGCCAGCCGGGATTCGCTATTCGGATGAATCGGTTGAGGCAAAGGCTTCACAGCGCGATTCGATTTCTTCACGCAGTGATTCAACCCGGCCAACCTCTGGCAAGCCGGGAAAAGGCGGCGTGAAGGACGATGCCGCCTTCCTTAAATCGATCACCCTTTACGAAGACAAGGATCTGCTGGTCCTGAACAAGCCTTATGGGCTTGCCGTGCAGGGCGGCTCCGGCATGACGCGGCATATCGACGGACTGCTGGAGGCGCTGCGGGACAAGGACGGGGTGAAGCCTCGCCTCGTCCACCGCCTCGACAAGGATACGGCCGGGTGCCTGATCGTTGCCAAGTCGCGGCTAGCAGCGGCGACACTGGCCAAGACTTTCCGCTCGCGCGCGGCGCGCAAGATCTACTGGGCGCTCGTGCCCGGCGTGCCACGCGTGCGGCAGGGGCGCGTATCAACCTGGCTCGCCAAGGGCACGGACGACAAAGGCGACCAGAAGATGAAGATCGCCAAGCATGGCGACGAAGGTGCTGATCACGCGCTGACCTATTACGCCGTCGTCGATACCGCCGCGCAAAAGCTCTCCTGGCTTTCGCTGAAGCCGGTGACGGGGCGCATGCATCAGCTTCGCGTGCATACGGCGGAGATCGGCCACCCGATCGTCGGCGATCCGAAATACTTCGACAAGGAAAACTGGCATCTGCCTGGCGGAGTGCAGAATCGCCTGCATCTTCTTGCGCGGCGCATCCAATTCCCGCACCCGAAAACGGGCCAGATCGTCGATGTCACTGCACCGCTGCCGCCGCATATGCAGCAGAGCTGGAACCTCCTCGGCTTCGATACGAGCCATTACGATCCGATTGAGGATGCGCCGGAGAAATAACGCGCCCTACATGACCGATAATTTAGATTTAGGTCATGTATCGGGAATGTTGTGACGCCTAGTTTCGTCCCATCGCTTTTCCAATCGAGCAAGGGGGCTTCCCATGAAACTGAAATCGCTGCTCAAGAGCGCCAGCCTCGGCGCTGGTGCCATCATCCTGCTGGCCGGTATCGCACTGGCCCAGACCACGCCGACTCCCGCTCCGGCAGCACCTGCGCCGCAAGCCGCGCCAAAGGAAGCACCGACCGTTCCGGATGCCGGCGGGCGCTGGTCGCGCGAGGATCGCCGGGCGATGCGTGACGAATGCCGCAGCAGGATCGGCTCGGATCTTACCCGCGTCCAGCGCCGTGAGAAGATGCGTGAATGCATGCGCGACGCCCGCGGCGGCGGGCAGGGGCAGGGCATGATGCGCGGCGCCCAGCGCGAGAAGATGCAGGCGGCCCGCAAGGAATGCTTCGACAAGCTGAAGGATCAGCGCTTCACGGTCGACGAACGTCGCGGCGAAATGCATAAGTGCATGCTCGAGAAGATGCCGGAGCTCGCCAAGCAGATGACCTGCCGGAAGGAAGCCGAAAACAAGAAGCTCGAACGCGGCACACGGGAGTTTCGCCAGTTCATGAGGCAGTGTATTACGGCCCCGTGACACGCCATCTCATTCTCTTCGATCTCGACGGTACGCTCGTCGATTCAGCTGACATCATTCTGGCGGCGCAGGCGCGAGCCTTCGCCGCCGTTTCGTTGCCGATGCCCGAGCGGGAGCGCGCGCTTTCCATTGTCGGCCTTTCCCTGCGGGAGGCCTTCGAGGTCCTTGCCGGAAGGGACGGGCCGATCGACGGGCTCATCGAAGCCTACAAGACCGCCTTCTTTGAACTCCGTCGCGACGAGAGCGTGCCGGAACGCCTGTTCGAAGGCGCGGCGGAGTTGCTGGACGATCTCGCGGCGCACGAGCGTCTCGCACTCGGGGTTGCAACCGGAAAGTCGCGGCGGGGAGTCGATGCACTCTCGACGGTTCATGGTTGGGAAGGTCGGTTCGCCACGATCCAGACAGCCGATGACGCCCCGTCCAAGCCGCATCCGGCGATGATCCATCAGGCGGCTGCCGAAACGCGGGTTATGCCAGCCCGAATCCTGATGGTGGGCGATTCGAGCTATGACATGATGATGGCTCGTTCCGCTGGCGCGCGGGCGATCGGCGTAGGCTGGGGGTTCCAGCCGCGCGAGGCTCTGCGCGAGGCTGGCGCCGAGCGGATCGTCGAGAGTTTCGACGAACTTCATGCCTTGATTGCGAGCCTGGAGGCGTGACAGCCTCGCTCCGAATGCCTATGTGAGCGCCATGAGCAACAAGGACGATAGGCCTCACCGGGACACGCTTCGCCAGGACCTCACCGCTGACTGGTTCGGCGATGGCGAGGATCGCGCGCGGCTCGATCCGGTCAGTATGGCGAGGGCGGCCTTGAAGTCGCAACTGCCGAAGCGATTCTACCGTGAGGTGCGGACGGCGGCGCGGGCCGAAGGTCATACCCTGCTGCTCGATGGCCGAGTGGCAATGACCAAGCTTCGGCGTCCGCTTTCCGGCGAGAGTGCAGCAATCGGCGCGATGCTGGCCGAGGAATGGGCGGCGCAGGGGGCGCATATCGTTCCCGCCTCCATGCCTGTCACCCGCATTCTCCACGCGGCCATCGACCATGTCTGCGGTGCGATGGGGGAAGTGAGGGCGGATATCGTCAAATACGCCGGCTCCGATCTTGTTTGCTATCGCGCCCCGGAACCCGAGCGGCTGGTGGCGCGGCAGGCGGCGCTGTGGGATCCGGTCCTGCGCCATGTTGAGGCCGAATATGGTGGGCGTTTCATTCTTGCCGAGGGCATCCGCTTCGTCGAGCAGCCCGCTGAAGCCATCAACGGCATCCGGCAGGCCGTTGGTGCGATCACGTCGCCGACGGCGCTCGCCGCACTCCATGTCTTGACCACCCTGTCCGGCTCGGCTCTCATCGCGCTCGCGGTTCGCGATGGGCTTCTCGATGCGGAAGCCGGGTTCGATGCCGGAGAAGTCGATGCCGATTTTGAAACGGAAATCTGGGGCGAGGACGAGGAAGCGGTTGAGCGCCGCCGCTTCCGGCTCGCGGATTTCACGGCCGCGGCGCGTATTCTTCGAGCGTTGGTGGGTTAGCTTCGTTGCCCTCCTGCTGGTCGGCCCGGCTGCCGCCGCACCCGACTGTCGGGCCTTGCTCGACAACATGGATGCCCTACTCGGGGAATATTACGCTGCTGGCGAGCGGGCGATCGAAAAGGACGACCCGCCGGTTGCGCTCGACAAGGCGCGCAAGCTTGCGTTCAAGGGCGACGCCGAGGCCACCGTGACCATGATCGGTGTCGCGGCAGCTCTACGCGGACGCAAAGCCCCGCCCACCGTGGCGATGATCCGGCAGGTCTGCACGTTCTCCACCAAGAACCAGCATCCGCTGCATGCGGTCTCCTGCGCTTATTTCAATGCGCTGAACCCGATCGGGGAGCGGGATGTGAAGCGGCAGGCGGCGTTGGTCGCAGTTGCCCGCTTCAACGAGATCGCCAAATCCGGTGCCGTGCCGGAGC